>DLXM01000016.1 GCA_003448835.1 Bacteroidota bacterium
AGTACACCCTAATATCAGAGAATCTAATGGCTTCTGTTTGAAATCCTCCAGATAAATTTCAACAGTACGTTTGGCAACATCATTATCGGTCCATCCTTCTTCTGCCAATGGTACTAAAAGGGGACAAGCTTTAGAAAAGACACTAATATTACTGTTGATATTTGCGATGGCTTGCTCATATGCACCTGATCCAACAGTAGCCAATGTACCAATTACACCAACCAGATTATATTTGAGTTCCGATTCAGCCGCTATTTTTGCTCCGGCCAGCACTACATCCAAAACCGGAATTCCATTAGCCTTTGAAATAATCTCCTGTCGTGCGGAAGCAGCAACGGTATTACATGCAATCAAAATCATTTTGACTTTCTTTTTCAGGAGGAAATCTGTGATTTGAAGAGCATATTCGCGCACAGTATCCATCGATTTAGTTCCGTATGGTACTCTGGCAGTATCTCCAAAATAAATGATGTCTTCACCCGGGAGTGCTTTCATCACTGATTTTACTACGGTCATGCCTCCGATTCCGGAGTCAAAAATGCCAATGGGTGCTGATTCTGATGGTTTCATGAATGAATTTAGTCATTGTTATGCATCAAGAATACTAAGAACTCCATTAATAGAAAAATGATTCTATTTTTTTCTTACTAAAACGAGTGGTTTTTTATAATTAAGCTCAGATTTATTTTCGCGATGTATCGCATTAATCCATATGATATAAACCCCGGTTCCCAGCAGATTTCCGGATGAATCCGTTCCATCCCAGTATGTTGAATAGTTTGTCCCGATAATTTCATCGTTAATCAGATCATTGATTCTATAACCATATCGGTCAAAAATGCTCATTCGTATCAGATATCCGGGTTCATTGAGTGACAAATTAATTACGGTGACATCATTTAAACCGTCATGATCAGGCGAAAATGGATTTGGTTGAATTTGTAGCGCCGATTTATTGTGAGATTCATCATTTGGGATATTATTAGAATTCATTTCTCCCGGTGTCCCACCCAAAATATGTGCACTTGTTGACCATTTAGTACCTGTGGATGTTGCTAAGTTCTCGATTTTTTCCAGACTTCTACCCTTTGTATCTCTTACTAATGGATGATGCATTTCCGGTGAATAAAAAACAGAGTCGAATGCCATTCCATTTTTATCTGTCAAAAAGATCTCACGTCCACTTATAACCAGTCCTAGTGTAGAGGATTTTACCTGCCCCCAGCTATGATCTGAATCGATTTCAAAAAACTGCATCAACTGTGCATCTTCAACATTTGAAGCAGTATCAGCAAAAATTACAGCATAATCATGACCCGGGACACTCCAATCGACCGAATTAATGGGTGTCCAGCTACGATATTTTCCAAATTTATCTAATCCATCTCTAATAATGATGTTTTTCAAACTGATTTTGAATGGACGATGGTTTTTAATTTCAACATATTCTGATTGATCATTAAATGATGCATACCGATCCTTAATTGGGTGATATAGAATTTCATTTATGGTTAAATCACCCTTGGCGGGTGGATGTGCAATTTCTATTTCAAATGATAGCATGGCTTCATCACCGAATATGTTGATATCGTCAACTTCCAGATATGCTGATTCATTTTGGACCCAATTAATATCTGCTAGTTTAAATTTAAGTTCACTACCATTCCATAAATTCCAGTCATAATTGGTGATTTTCGCGCCTCTCACCTTTATTGAAGAATCTGAATTATCTTGAATGTGATAGTTGAAACGGACGATGATGGAATCCTGCTCAACAACTGCAGAAAGTAACTCTAACTCAAATGATTGTGAATCTAAAGCATCATTTTCGAATCCAAAACTATTCGAAAAGGGGTGTGGTATCCAATTCTGTACATCAACACCAATATAGGATGGAGCCACCTTTTCCAAACTTCTACCATCTAAAATTTTATCCGACCAAATCCTATCGTATCGAATACTATCAATCAACACAGCCTCATTTGAGCTAATCCAGATTGAACCCTGTGTTTTTGGTAAATTTTTATAATCCAGATTAACATAATGCGTATTAATTCCATGAGTATTTGTGGGTGCTTCTGGTCCGATTATGATTATATCTCCCGGATTGATTGGCTGTGTATAATCGATAGTAATTTTGTTGTTACCGATACCCAGGATCCATTTATTAAGATTTAATTGTTTTGGGCTGATATTTAAGAGCTCTATATAACCGGATTCAGTTGTTGGTCTTGGTATAAACTCATTGATCACGATATCAAATAGTTCAGGCTGCTCCAATAGTGGATTAAAATCTAGTTGCCAGTCCAACGAAATATCGGTTTGTAACAAAGATGGACTATTCAAAGCATTGGCATCGCTACTATTCGAAATGCTCAGAGATAAAATGATCATACATACTCTCCAGCAATAACATAAGATTTTATATCTCACTTTTGCTTGATAAATATTCGTTGATATATCGGTGTATTTTAACATGACGAACTCCAGAAAAGCGAAGGCGGGGTGTCACCCCCGACAACGCATAGGACTGCTTTATTTTGTGTCGACAGATGGGCTCTGTCTATTAGACTACTACTACTGTATCTTGCTTTATAGAGTGATATTTCAGTGATTCCTTTCAAAAAAATTACTTTTTTCACGGTTATTCTTGTCCGTTTAGCCCGAAATAGGGTAATATTCTCCGTATATTTGGTGCTTAATACTCAAAAAAGATTCGAATCAGCATGAATAAACAAGTTAAAATCAACGTTGAATTAGACGAGAAAAACGTCCCTGTAAAAATAGTTTGGGAAGCAGATGATGCCAGCGTTGATGCTGCTACTGAGTGTAGAGCTATGTTTTTGTCATTATGGGATCATCGAAATAAAGACACACTTCGACTGGATCTGTGGACAAAAGACATGACAGTAGATGAGATGAAAATTTTCTTTCACGAGACTTTGGTAACTATGGCCGATACTCTTCAGCGATCTACTACTGATGAGCGTATCGCAGAAGATATGCGTGATTTCTGCCATTATTTTGCAGAGAAAATGGAGATAGTAACTCCCGATAAGGAGAATTAATTACCACGCATTTTTTGACATTCACAATTCGAACCAAAATTTTTGCAGATTTCATGATCGGGAGCTTTGCTGAATCTGGCTTTACATGCAGCCCGTCCGTGTAGAATCATAAGATGTGAAATATTTGTCCATTCTTCCTGTGGAAACAACTCAACAAGATCTTTTTCTATTTTTACCGGATCCTGATGGCTTGTTAGTCCGAATCGATTTGATAATCTTCTTACGTGTGTATCTACAACTACCCCTACATTAATGTTAAAAGCATTACCCAGCACAACGTTTGCCGTTTTTCTTGCTGCACCTCTTAATGTTAGTAATTCGTCCATTGTTTTAGGAACTTCACCATCATACACTTCAATTATACGTCTGGAAGTTTCCTGAATACTTTTAGCTTTACTTCGGAAAAATCCGGTAGGTTTTACATCCTTCTCTAGTTCAAAAATGTCAGCTTCGGCAAAATGTTTTGGTGATGGATATTTTTTGAAAAGATTTTCGGTCACAATATTCACTCTNNACATCAGTGCATTGGGCACTTAAAATTGTGGCAATGAGTAACTCAAATGGATTTGTATAATTTAACTCGCAATGTGGATTCGGATAGTATTTGTACAGCTCAGCCAGTAGATCACCGGCAATTTCTTTTCGTTTATCCTTCGATTTCAGTCTTGGCATATCAGGCTATGGTTTGCAGTATGTTTGTAATTTGGTAATCGTATCACGGAAATCGCCGGGCAATTCGGAATCAAAGTTCACCTGATTTTTGCTTGCCGGATGAATAAAACCTAGTGTTTTAGCATGTAGACATTGTCTGTTCAAATGTTGAAAAATCTTTTCAAACATCGTTCTTCGCGCTCCGGTATTGGGACCGAATCTCACTGAATCCCCGCCGTATGTACGATCCCCTAAAACCGGAAATCCATTCACAGAAAAATGCACGCGTATTTGATGAGTTCGTCCGGTTTCAAGTTGAACTTCAACTAATGCAAGATGGTCAAAATATTCGAGCACTTTGAAATGAGTCACCGCTCTTTTTCCATCGGGTGCATCCACAATCGTCATAACTTTTCGATCTTTTTTTGATCTTCCAATGTTACCATCGAACGTGCCTGACTCAGGGGGCGTCCCCCAAACTATTGCCCAATAGGTTCTTTCCAGTTTATGACGCGAGAACTGCGCCGCCAGAAAACTATGAGCAACATCATTCTTTGCAACAACCAGCAGTCCGGATGTGTCTTTATCAATTCGATGTACGATACCGGGTCGGATTAATGGATCGTTTAATTCTGATAGACTTCCGGTATGATGCATTAATCCGTTGACTAATGTACCGGTCCAATTTCCAAAAGCAGGGTGTACGACCATGCCGGGTGGTTTATTGACGATTATAAGCTGATCATCCTCAAATACAACATTAATTGGGATGTCTTCAGCCTTAGCAACCGGTGGTTTGGGTTTGGGGAGCGTGATGTGGATTACATCACCCGGTTGCATTTTGTACGAGGGCTTTTCGGGTTTACCATTAACAAGTACCAGCCCGTCACGAATTCCTTCCTGTACTTTATTACGGGTGGCATTCTGGACAAATTGTGTAATGTACTTATCTAAACGTGTATTTTCATGGTGCCCGGGAGGGACAACAAGTGTAATATCGTTAATTATATCTTCCACGTTTCAGGTCTTAATTAAAACTGAAAGATAAGAAAAATAGGTATGGAAGTTACTCTTTGTCGGTGGTTGGTGGAACGACTTCATCAGGATGTACCATATCCAACCCTTTTTCATCGAGTCGTTCTTTGATCTGATTAAGGTAGTCGGGTCCGTAGATGCTTACCATCACACTTTCCCTAAACTCTTTTGCACGTTTAAAGGCACCTTCTTCACCATACTTCCGAACACTCCACTGACGGTTTTTAATTTTACCTTTTTCCGGAGACCATGTTACCTGGTAATAAACGCTGGTATCGCCATCAGCATTTGTTTTAGTAGTACGGCTCACACCAATAATGCCGGATTTGTTCCTTTTATCATGAGAAACGAGTCTACGAACATTATTTTCAGGTAAACTTTTCAGAGTATCGAGTGCTATTTTTCTTGCTTTTTGAGCAAAAGTTAATGCTTTATCTCTGCCACCATATCTGTTATCGGAGTATAACTTGGAGTAAGTTTTACCATTTTTGTAAATACGCACATACCAACCATGCGTTCCTTTTGCATCAATACGACTGATGCCTTTCATTTCAGGATTTCTTTTCTTTGCCACGGCTTGACTCGCTATATAATTAGTAATTTTCGACAAGCTGTACTTATGAAACCTATCAACACCAATAGTTAGTTCAAAACCAGAATTTACAATTCTCGTTTATTGACTAATAATTTAACTCAAACTAAATGTAGTACAGCAGACACTATGCCGTTAATTTTAAGAGATTTCGACCGAAAGTCAAATTTAATTATATAAATTTAATTAATTCTTAGTCTGGTTAAGTCTAAAACCTTGTATTTAATCATTTGGAGTCCATTTTTTTATACTGGATTTTATTATTTCACTGATTTTTTCAATCGGAATTCGTTCTTGTTTCATGGTATCTCGATCCCGAATCGTTACCTGATGGTCTTCCAATGTATCAAAATCAACCGTTATACAATAAGGAGTACCGGCTTCATCTAACCTTCTATATCGTTTTCCAATCGATCCTTTTTCATCCAACTGGACTTTATAATCTTCCGAAAGCTCCGTTTTAATTTTATCAGAGATTTCCATCAACTCCGGCTTTTTAATCAGCGGGAAAATTCCGGCCGTTATCGGAGCCAATTTAGGATGCATTTTTAAAACGATACGAGTTTCTTGTGAGCCTTCTTTTTCTCCGGCAACAACTTCTTCACGATATGCATCACATAAAACCATCAATGTACAGCGATCGAGTCCAATAGATGTTTCAATGACAAAAGGAACATACCTTTCCTGATTCACTGCATCGAAATATTCCATTTTTTTACCGGAAAACTCCTGATGTTGGGTTAAATCGAAATTGGTACGGTTATGAATACCTTCAACTTCTTGCCAACCGATTGGAAATTTGTATTGAATATCCTCGGCTGCTTTAGCGTAATGGGCTAATTTGTCCTGTGGATGTGGTAAGAAACGTAAGTTTTTTTCACGGATTCCCATGCTTTTATGCCAATCAATACGTTCTTGTCGCCATTGGTCATAAGCAGCTTCGTCGGTCCCCGGGCGCACAAAATATTGCATTTCCATCTGTTCGAATTCTCTCATCCGAAATACAAATTGACGAGCAACTACCTCATTTCTGAAAGCTTTTCCGATTTGTGCTATGCCAAATGGCACTTGCTGGCGTGATGAATTTACCACGTTTAAAAAGTTAACAAATATCCCCTGAGCCGTTTCGGGGCGCAAATAAACAGTAGAATCTTCTCCAGTGGATGTAGCCCCAAACTGTGTCTTAAACATTAAATTAAATTGTCGGACTTCGGTCCAGTCAAAAGCACCGGAATCGGGTGACCGGATTTCGTTTTCCATGATGATATCATATAGATCTTCAGTCAGACTTTTTCGGGATCCCGCAGAATCTAATAAATTCTGAAGGTTTGTGGCTTCGTCTTCTTTTCCTTTATCCTGAAGTTTTGCAATATGTCCCTCAATAATATGATCAGCGCGATATCTCATTTTTGATTGTTTATCATCAATCATTGGATCGTTAAATCCATCAACGTGACCACTGGCCTTCCAAACTTTAGGATGCATCAAAATAGCTGCATCAATACCGACAATATTATCATGCTTTTGGGTCATTTCTGCCCACCAGGCCTTATTGATATTGCGCTTTAATTCTACACCCAGTGGAGCATAATCATACACGGCAGAAAGTCCGCCATAGATTTCAGATGATTGGAAAATAAATCCACGTTGTTTTGCTAAGGAAACAATTTTATCGAGGCTCTTGAGGTCTGACATGATGCGAGGTTATAAAAGTTCTGTTTTTTCATCCCGTTTGGAGTGCTGAATATACGAATATTTTCTCTACTCATTTAAAGATGGCTACATAAATGCGTATATTTTGGGTTTGCCCCACGTTAGGGAGGCAAGTTATTTTAATCATGCAAATACTTCAAAAATGAAGAAATTTAATGTTGGGATTCTGGGTGCAACCGGAGCAGTGGGACAAAAATTTATTTCACTATTGCAAGGACATCCTTGGTTCACCGTAACTGCTTTGGGTGCGTCTGAGCGATCTGCCGGTAAGAAATATGCTGAAGCAGTGAATTGGATAGAGGCGGTAGAATTACCGGATGATATCGCTCAAATGACTGTTTTGGAATGTGATCCAACAAAAATGAGTGATGTGGATCTGGTTTTTTCAGGATTGGACGCTGTTGTAGCAACATCCATTGAAGAATCTTTTGCTAAAGCAGGTATCCCGGTTATATCAAATGCCAAAAATTTCAGAAGTCATCCTAATGTTCCATTATTGGTTCCTGAAGTGAATCCGGACCATATTGAAATGATAAAAAATCAGTCATTTGATCCTGCTGGAAAAGGATTTATTGTCACGAATCCAAATTGTGTGGTTGTTCCTTTGGTATTAGCACTTCGACCTTTATATGATGCATTTGGTATCAAAGCTATCGTTTTGACATCAATGCAATCGGTATCTGGTGCTGGATATCCGGGTGTGGCAAGTTTAGACATTTTGGGTAATGTAGTTCCGTTTATCGGTGGCGAAGAACCCAAAATAGCATCAGAGCCTATGAAATTATTTGGTCAGTTAAAATCAGATCTAACACTTGAAATGGCAGATTTCCCAATTGAAGCAACTGCGACCCGGGTACCGACTATTGAGGGTCACATGCTGGCAGTTACCGTGGAATTTGAGAAAAAACCTCAGGATTTGAACGCGGTTATTGATGTTCTGAAAAACTGGGTGAGTCCGCTTAATGGAATGAATTTACCTTTTGCTCCAAAAATCGCACTAAAGGTATATGATGATGAGCGATACCCACAACCGAGAAAAAATGCATACAATGAAAATGGGATGCAGGTTGGAATCGGAAGAATTCGTAAATCGAATGTGTTTGATGTTTCATTTGTGGCCCTTGGCCATAATACCATTCGTGGCGCAGCAGGTGGAGCCATTTTAAACGCTGAACTACTAATTCAAAAAGGATTCATCAAATAATTCGAATTATAAAGAGCATAAACTGGCAAACTTTTAATTCATTTATAATGTTACCTTGAGTGTTGCGTTAATTTTAAGTTATCATTTTGATTATTTCTGCATTTATGAAAAAGCTTTCAACTTCATATAAATTATTATTTGTTTTAATTTTAGCCATTGCTGTTTACGCATGTGGACCAAAATCATCTGATGAATCCGGCGACAGCACTTACATCGATACTATTGAAGGCGCATCCTTCAAGGCACTTTTGGATGATTCCAGAGTAAATGTAAGTGATTTTGAAGGGAAGGTTGTTCTTGTTGATTTTTGGGAGACCTGGTGTGTTCCATGTTTACAAGCTATGCCTACATTTCAGCAGGTTATGGAAGAATATCCGGATCAATTTGTTGTTCTTGCGGTCTCACCCGGCTGGAGTGATACCCCTGAAGATATTGTAAAGTTCAGAGACGAATACGAGTATCCATTTGTTTTTGTAATCGATGATACAGAAGTCGCAACCAAACTTGAAATAACCGGCATCCCATATAAAGTATTTATTGGACCGGATGGAGAGTATATCAGTACTGAACTTGGAGCTGGTGGACATCAACGAGAATACACCAAAATCGTGGGTATTATCGAAGAAGCATTTGGAACAGCAAAGTCCAATTGAGAAACTCAGGATAAAAGCATATTTTAAGCCACTATTTTTATTATACAAAAAAGACAATTCATGATTACAACAACTGAAGAAATTTTAGACTACAAAGTAAAAGACATTTCCCTTGCCGATTGGGGAAGAAAAGAAATCGAACTGGCCGAAGCTGAAATGCCGGGCTTGATGGCGCTTCGCGAACAATTTGGGAAAGACAAACCACTCAAAGGCGCTCGCGTTGCAGGATGTTTGCACATGACCATTCAAACAGCTGTTTTGATTGAAACACTTATTGAATTAGGTGCTGAAGTGCGATGGTCATCCTGTAACATTTTCTCAACTCAGGATCACGCTGCTGCTGCAATTGCTGCTGCAGGAATTCCTGTTTTTGCCTGGAAAGGTATGACTGAAGAAGAATATGACTGGTGCGTGGAACAAACTTTATTTTTTGGAAGTGAAGATCGTCCGTTAAATATGATTTTGGATGACGGTGGCGATTTGACAAACATCGTTCTGGATAAATATCCTGAGATAGCTAAAGTTGTTAAAGGAATTTCCGAAGAGACCACAACCGGTGTATTGAGACTTTATGATCGTGTTAAAAAAGGCACCTTACCAATGCCTGCTATCAATGTGAACGACTCAGTTACAAAATCTAAATTTGACAACAAATACGGTTGTAAAGAGTCTTGTGTTGATGCGATTCGTCGTGCGACTGATGTTATGATTGCCGGAAAAGTTGCTGTCGTTGCCGGTTACGGTGATGTTGGTAAAGGATCTGCTGCTTCTCTTCGTGGAGCCGGGGCACGTGTTATTATTACTGAAATCGACCCGATTTGTGCTCTTCAGGCTGCAATGGATGGTTTTGAAGTTAAACCAATGTCAAAAGCGGTTCTGGAAGCAGATATCGTTGTCACAGCGACCGGAAACAAAGATATTATCCGTGGTGAGCATTTTCGTGTCATGAAGGATAAAGCAATTGTTGCTAATATCGGACATTTTGATAACGAAATTGATGTTCGTTGGTTGAAAGAAAATTTTGGGTCAACTCATGTGAACATCAAACCACAAGTCGACAAGTACACTATTGATGGTACCGATGTCATTCTATTGGCTGAAGGTCGTTTAGTGAAT
This sequence comes from Bacteroidota bacterium, assembly GCA_003448835.1. Lineage (GTDB taxonomy): Bacteria > Bacteroidota > Rhodothermia > Balneolales > HLUCCA01 > UBA11400. Next base: position 10,033 of record DLXM01000016.1, read on the forward strand.
CTAGGTTGTGCAACTGGTCACCCAAGTTTTGTAATGTCAAACAGCTTTACAAACCAGACTTTGGCACAAATTGAATTATGGACCAACGGTGGACAGTACGAAAATCAGGTTTACACTCTTCCAAAACATTTGGACGAGCAAGTTGCCCGATTACATCTGGCGAAAATTGGTGTTGAGCTTGAGGAGTTAACTCCTGATCAAGCCGCTTATATCGGTGTTGAGGTAGCTGGACCGTATAAACCGGAATACTACCGCTACTAATTGATTAAGTTCAATTGATTTGATTCAGGCCGGGCAACATTAGTTGTCCGGCTTTTTTTTTGCCAATCCGAAAATGATAACTCTTAAATCGGAACTTCCATGAGTCTTTAACACTGAAGTTTGTGTAATACGAGAGTTACTCAGCAATAAATCTGATTTGAAATTGAGTTCTTCCGGGCTCTGATAAGATTTCAATTTTCGATTTCAACTGGCGTGTGAGTGCTTCGATGAGAATATGTCCCAATGACTCACTATTGCCAATTTGGTAATCATCAGGTAGTCCATTGCCATTGTCTTCAACGCTCATAACTGTCAAATTGTCTTCTTTTTTAAGAGACACTAATAGTTTTGCATGTTCAATATCATTGAATGCATGTTTGAAACTATTACTTATGAGCTCATTTAGGATTAATCCACTTGGAATACCCTGATCGAGGGTTAATTGAATATCATCGACATCTATAGAGATTTCAACAATTTTACCTTCATCCATCATTGAATCTGATATCACGCCAACAAGTTCAGAAATATATTTTTTAGCATCAATTCTGGATAAGTTGTCACTTTGATAAAGTTTTTCGTGAACCATTGCAATAGAATGTACTCTCAGCTGGCTATCACGAAATGCATCTCTAATCTGTTCATCAGTAATATACTCCATCTGTAACTCAAGGAGTCCGTATATGATAGATAGATTGTTTTTCACACGGTGGTGAACTTCCTTCAGTAGGACATCTTTTTCAAGTAATGCTTTACTCAGGTGAGATGTCTTTTCGTTGACTAATTGAGCCAGTTTAACTCGTTCCAGGAAGTATAATCGGAGTTGAATAAATCCGGTCATGGCCCCAACCAGGATTAACGCCATGAGAATCCAAAACCAACTGGTTTGATAATAAGGGGTCTTGATTGTAAATGGAACTGAAGCAATGTTTATGCTCCAGGGATCAGAACCTACTTTAGATTGAACGTCGAATTGATATTCACCAGCCGGTAAATTGGTATAATTGACAAAATTATTGGATATAGTTGTAATCCAATCGTCATCAAAACCCACTAATCGATATCTGTAAGTCAAATTTTCAGGTGTGACAAATTCGATGCCTTTAAATACAAAAGTGAGATTATTATTTCCATAATCGAACTCAGTTTCGCCAACATCTAACAAGCCGTTAAAGTACGGGTCGGTATTTTGAATGTTTATTTCGGCAGGAACACCATTAAAAAGTACATTTTCGATCATAGTAACAGGACTCGCTACCGAACGTTTTCTGAATTCATTGATGTCCATTTCAACGATACCTTCCATGGTACCAAACCATATTCTGGTAGAGTCTATCTCTAATACGGCGTCGTGGTTGGTTTCAATTCCGAGTCCGATTCTGGATAGTTTATAATGCTCAATAATCATGGTACCGTTTTCTCGAAAACGAGCAGCATTTAGACGGTGAATTCCACCATTAGTTCCTTGCCATAATTGATCATTCGAATCAAAGTAAAGAAACAGGGTTTCCACCAGTTTCATACCGTTTTCTTTTCCAAAATTATGGATTGAAGATTTACCGGTAGACTTATCAACCTTGTAATATGACACCCCGGCACTTGTTCCAAACCATAGATCACCTTTAGAATCCTGAGCTATATAATTGACATTATAATGTGCTAGTCCATCTTCTAATCCAATATTTTCAAACGTGTCATCAACATATTTTGAAACCCCAAGACTTGTAGCTATCCAGATTTCATTGGTTTTGGACTCGAAAATATGATTTACAATAGAGCCGGCTAAACCTTTAGAGGCATCATACAGTTGAACAGAATCCCCATCATATTTAAGTAGACCTTCATCAGTTGCAATCCACAAATTTCCTTGACTATCAAAATGTGTATCAACTATGTAGTATTCTGTTATACCAATTTTTTCAGAATAATTAGTATAATTTTTACCGTCATATTCCAAAAGAGTACTGTTGTCAAGTAGGATTAACAGATTTCCATTTTTAAATTCACTAATTACCCAAACTTGTTTGTTGGGTTCATCCATAAGACCGATATCATGACTCGCAAAAGTGTTCCCATCATATGACTGGAGTCCATTGGAAGTCCCAACCCAAATAGTCCCCTTTTTATCCTTATGAAATCCCAGGATTTCATTTGAATTTAGTCCAGTAGTAGTTCTGTAAAACTTGAACCCATCACCCTTATAAATACTTATTCCATTCTCATCTGTTGCTACCCAAATATTTCCATTTCTATCTTCGAATAGTTTATGGATGTAGTTACTTACGAGACCTTCATGTCGCGTAATGTGCGTAAATTGACCATTCTCATACCAGAATAATCCAATATTCTCCATCCCAATCCATACCTTGTTGCGAGAATCAATGATCAGATCAAAGACATAATTCAATTGAATTCCATTGATCTCAGTTATCTGCTCAAAGTTTTCCCCGTCAAACTTCGTTACACCCCGACTGGTAGCCATCCATTTAGTTTGTTTGTAATCAACATCTATACTATATATCCGCTCGCCACTTATACCGTTATCCTGGGTGTAATATCGTGTTGATTCTCCGTCAAGAACTGTGATACCGTTGTTCGTGGCAATCCAGATTTCATCATTTCCATCCCAAAATACATCCCATACAACATCATTATTTAGCCTGTAATTTTCGACGTACGGATTTAATTCAAATCCATCATATATAAATATGCCTTCGCCATAGGTGCCAAACCAAATATCGCCGGTAGGTGACTCTACAATACTACTGACAAAAAGGGTATCAAATTTTGGATTTTTAAATGGATTAATCAGTGAATCGCCGACTAATTGAGATACCCCACCTGTATATGTAGAAACCCAAAGATGATCTTTTGAATCTGCAAAGACGTTAATTATCATATCGTCTTTCAGACCTTTAGTTATGCCATAAGTCGTGTAGGTCTGTCCATCGAAACGTACTAGTCCTGATGCAATGGTGCCCAACCACATAATTCCATTTTGAGTTTGAGCTAAATCAGAAATTTGTCCATGTGGAAGGCCATCGCTGACCGTGTAGGATTTAAAATCCAGGGCTTGAGCTTGCAAATTTTTCGTATTGAGTCCAATCAATACAAAAATGAATACCAATAAAATTTTTAAGACTGTGTGTTTCATCAACCCATCAATACCATCAATATTGTCCGAAAAAGGGACATTTGGAATCATTAACTTTTATTTAGCCATCAATTCTAACCAAATTAAAGTGTAAAAGCTGTTAGATATTTATTATAAAATGGCTTGTGTTCTTTAAAAGAGCATTAAAAACATTAGAATTGGGTAATATTTTGTACAGCAAATGGTTAATAAATAATCAAGTACTTATATGAAAACGTCAATCTATTTTAGAATATAGCTGTGAGTGGACAAATTTTCAGCTGTTTTTTCCTTTGCAATTCAACTGTTTTAACTCTAATATTCGTGACATTTTACCAAAGGTTGGCAGAATTCAGTACTAAAATTAACATGGACGGCATCAAGTGATTAAAGTTGTAGTAATCGGAGTTGGAAATTGTGCATCATCACTGGCACAGGGTATACATTTTTATAACCACAACAGAGCTCCTTTCGGACTAATGCATGCTCAAATTGGTGGATTTCAACCCGGTGATATTCAAATTGTTGGTGCAATTGATGTTGATCACCGTAAAGTTGGCAAAGACCTGGCTGTGGCATTAAAATCTGAGCCAAATTGTACTGAAATTTTCGCTGAGTTACCTGATTTTGGATTTAATGTTGTAAAAGGTCCGGTTTTGGATGGTGTTGCTGAACACATGAAACAGCGGTTTGTTGTGGATGATGCTCAAAAAGTAGTCAATGTTGAAGATTATTTGAGAGAATCTGGTGCAGATTTTGCGATTTGTTATTTACCGGTAGGGAGCGATGAAGCTGCAAAATTTTATGCTGATGCCGCTATCAAAGCCGGTGTCGGATTTATCAACGCGATACCGGTATTTATTTGCTCAACCCCTGAATGGGATGAGCGTTTTGCAAAAGCAGGACTTGTTTGTGCCGGTGATGATATTAAATCTCAATTTGGTGCTACATTTTTGAACAGATTGCTCGTTGAACACATGATAGAACGTGGATTTTCAATCGATGACTTGTATCAATTAAATGTCGGAGGGAATACAGATTTTGAAAATATGATTGATGAATCCCGACTTTCATCCAAAAGGATTTCTAAAACGAGTGCTGTAAAAACATTATTTAATGAATTTAATTCCGAAAAAGAACCATGTTTAAGAATCGGTCCGAGTGATTTTGTACCACATTTAAAGGACACAAAAATTTGCTATATCAACGTGCGAGGTAAACAGTTTGGGAATGTTCCATTTGAGCTCGAGCTAAAGTTAACTGTGCATGATAGTCCTAATAGTGCAGGTGTTATGATAGATGTTATACGAATGCTTAAAGTTGCAAAAGATCGTGGGATGAAGGGTACTGTTCAGCCTGTATCCAGCTACGGATTCAAACACCCTGCTATCAATGAAACAGAAACTGACGTTCGTAAACATCTTGAAGAGTTTCTTGTGGGTTAAATCGAAATAAGTAGCTGTGTTCGCTGTGGGATAAGTACTGGTAACCTGAATTAAAGATCCAATAACAATGATGATTTAGGGCGCTCAGTAACTATTTTGGTTAAATTAATATCAGATCAAATTTTGGGTTTGAGTTTATTTATCTGACTTTGTACTATTTTAAAATCTTCTGGAGTATCGATGTCGTTCCAGTAATATCCTGACATATCAATTGCTCTGGCCTCTTGTCGATCTGCTAAATGATTCACCAAATCGGTGATACTATCTTTTCCCTCGTCCGTTAATTTTTCAAGAAATTCGAACACCTCCTTGCGAAGTGCAAAAAATCCGGTATCGAAGTAATTAAATTCCTCCATTAACTTGGCAGCTTTATGGATGCAAATATCATGATGTGATTTTTGTTCAGCATACACCCTGGTTACGTCGAGTATATCGATATATGCGTTATGCTCACCCGGTAAATCAACAGCCAAGTTTAATAGGCACGGATCAGGTCTGATTCTATTGGGTACCATTCCCAGGTTTTCGAGTTTTCTAATGAAATTGTGAAAGAAAGATTCCTCAAAAACATGATCGGCCATTGTGCAAAGAAATAAATCCGTATCCAGTGACCTAACCCAGTTTTTAGCTGCTAAAATTGAATATCCATTTGCTTTGTCAAACTCCGGATTTTCAATGATTTCAACCGGTAGAATCAGCAAATTATTGAGCTTTTCAATATATGATTTCAGTATGTGACCACGATAGCCGACAACGACCGCTATATTGAATATATGAGCTTTGTGAAATTCTCGAATTTGTCTTTCAAGTAGCGAAAATTCTCCCAGCTGATGCAGACTTTTTGGGACACCGGTATCAAATCGTGTGTTTTTTCCGGCAGCTAATATAATGGCAGCATTAATTTTTATTTTTTCCATGCTTATCTCATTAAATGGTCCTTCATTTAAAGATAAACTAAATTTTTACTCGAAATGTGAGATAATTTTTTGATCCATTTTTTGTTGATGTCGACCAGCAATATAATGTGGAATTAAGCTCAAAATGTTCAGAATGAAATAGATTTCAATATATCCTAACAAGATGGCAATTATAATTGCTGACCGGTGCATATTCGTACCTCCAATCCATGCCCACCAATACAATGTGGAAACATGCATTTTTTCGTATAGGGGGACAAATNNGTTCGAAAAGCGTCTTTCTCTTGTTTTTTGCAGTAATCGTAATAGGTGTAATAAACAAATTTTTGAAAGAAAGTATCCCTTTTAAAAGTGTCTTTTACCTCTTGCGCAAAATGCACTCTGCTGGACTTATACTGTCCGACCAGGTAAAAATATTCAGACTTATGAAATTCGTAAACTGCCGATTTCCAGCTATGTGCCGCTCCAGCCAATGTGGCCAAGAGCAAACTTTGCCATACCCCATAAGTGTCAAAAAGAAAAATAGAAGAGCATACATACACTGAAATAAACACAAAATTATCGACGATTCCGTCAATGATGCGCCCCATTTCAGAACTCTGGCCAGTTAATCTGGCGAGTTGTCCATCGCTGCTATCTAAAACCCCGGCTAAAACGACTAAAAACGACCCCCAAACAGCAAAGTAAAATTGATCCTGCCATAAAAAAAGAATCCCACCCAGAACCCCGGTAATCATACTCGCTACAGAAACCTGAGTTGGAGTAGCTTTCAATTTAGCTGCGAATTTTGCAAAAATGAGTCCAAATGGACGACTGAAAACCAAATCGAATCGTTCTTCAACGGCAACTAATCTGACACTTGAACGAACCTCATCTCGAATTTTATCAAAGTATGAAAACATAATGATGGTGTAATTTCAGGGGCTAAATTTTTAATGATTTGGTATCAAATTTCAGTAAGATTTTATAAATCTTAGTCATCATAAAATTAATAATTGGATGTGACTCAGGTTGAGTAAATTCTACCGATTTAGAAACTATTTCTGATTTTACTCTTTGTATAAATTCATCAATAATTGATTGGTTAGATGTAGCAATCAAAATTTCTTCCTCAAAAAAATAACTGGCAAAATCATAATTTGAACTTCCGACTATCAATTCATGATCATCAATTAATATCGCTTTGAGGTGCGACATGATTCCGGGAAGTTGATGAAGAGTAAACCATCGGCCCTGTAATTTATGGTGTAACAGCTTGTTGAAAATCCCTTTATTATTTTTTTCAGGGGTATAAATGTGGATGTCGGTTTGATCTGAAATTGATGCTAATACAGATAGTAACGGATCGGACAAATATGGTGAAAATATATCAATTCGTTGATGTGACGTGCGAATTTTGTCGAAAAGTTTAGAATATATATCAGTACTTGTTGGACTTAGTATGAAAAGTTCTTCAGTACCACTGTTTGTGTAACCCGAAGTTTTGACTCCTGAGCTGTTTTTTAATATGTCGTCAGCGACTAAATCGACTAATTGATCATCATCGAATTGGATCATCATATCATACCAGTCAAAATTGTGGTCACTGAAGTTAATACCACCTAGCAGGCATACATTATCAATAACGATTGATTTTTTGTGGTTTCTGGAAGGATAAGTATAAAATCGCAATCCAATTGGATTTGAAACGTGGACTTTGATTCCAAAAGATTGAGCTAATGCTATCAATTTTTGAGCATTTCTATATTCTGCTCTCAAATTTGGATTTAAAATTCCGGCTGGTGACATGAGCATGGTGTCGTTTACTACCCAATTTGAATAGTCATCAATCACCAGGATTTTTTGGATTGCCGGAGAATTCAGCATGGTATTTATAAGCCATTCACCTGCGGCATCTCCCTCAAAAGTCATTGATTGGACTAAGAAGCAATCTTTTGCGTTCTCTGCCAGATATTCAAGTTTGGCCTTAAATTCAGAAGATCCCAGTAAAATTTTATTCTCTGTATACATTAATATTCAACAAATTCGGATTTACGCTTAAAAGGTGCTCATCCATTTAACTTTCACCCTGAATGAGTATTTCTTCTAATAATCGAATCATTTGGAAGGTAATGAAAGCTTATGACTTCTGTGTATTTTGAGTGATGCGAATTATTCAGATTTGTCCGTATGACTTAAACCGCCCCGGAGGTGTTCGATCTCACATCTTCGGACTATCGCAATCGCTCGTCGAAGCGGGGCACGAGGTAATTATTATAGGACCCGATTCTTCAGTATTTAAAGGCTCTGATACCAAAAAATCATCCACTAATGCCATTGAAAGAGATCGTGAAGCTTCAAAAGAACTCATTCAAAGTGATATCGTTAATGATCATGATATCCTAAAAACAGATCATCATCCCATAAATACTGGTGATAATTCTTTTGGTGGGAAACTCAAATTTATAAAAATTGGGTACCGGCGAAGTGCAATTCCTTTGTGGGGGACCCAGATTGATTTTTCAGTTGCCAACTCGAGGGAAAAATCCTCTATGTTGGATTTTTTTCAGGATTGGAATCCTGATGTAGCTCATTTTCACACACCCTGGACCCCATTTTTATCCATGCAGATTTATCGGCTCCTTAAGAAGCTAAAAAATGCAGGTAATCGTCCACCCAGATTCATTGCAACTTTTCATGATAGTCCACCGGACACTTGGTTTGGGTCCGTTCTGGGTAATTTTGTGATGCCTTTGGCTGCTAAATTTATGCTTCCGAAATTTGATGAAGTGATATCAGTATCTGAGTTTCAAAGTCAGTTTATTTCAAAATGGAGCAGTAAAAAAGTCCACATCATCCCAAATGGCATTCGACTAGATGAAGGAGGCGAAAGAGTATCCTGGGAACCATCAAAAACGATCTTATTTCTGGGACGATTGGAGGCTAGAAAAGGACTCATTCACCTTTTGCAGGCTTATAAAATACTTAAAACGCGAATACCTGAAGTTAATCTAATCGTTGCCGGAGAGGGTCCGCAACGCCGTGAAGGCGAATTATTTTCTCAGCTTCATCAATTGGAAGTGGACTTTCGGGGGATGGTATCGGAGGAAGAAAAAAACAGGTTGTTACTGAGTGCCGGGGTGTTTGTGAGTCCTGCATTGTTTGGAGAAAGTTTTGGGATTGTGTTGGTCGAAGCCATGGCAAAGGGAGTTCCTGTAGCGGGATATGGGAATCCGGGTTATTTAAGTGTGGTGGCGGGAGTTTGCGAAGAGAATTTCCCAAGTCCAGGAGACGTCGCGGCACTAGCTAATGTTATCGATAAAGTGCTCACAAATCCAGATTATGCGCAGGAACTATCAAAAAAAGGACTTATCCATGCCCAAACATTTGATTGGGATTTAATCTCGAAGCGAATTCTAAAATTATATTAGTTGTATCAAATAAATTGATTTAATCTCAATATTCGATTTTCGGGAAACTGCATGTCTGTTTCCTTATATTGGGGTATAAAATGCACGCAGACGTGCTGATTTCAGTCTAATATTTTATCAAATTTATCATCTACTATGTCTAAAAAAATCACAGTTTTCTTACCGTGTACCGGCAGTGATTTTACTCAACTAACTGCTGAAGCATTTGCATCATCGAATCTGGTTGAAAAAATCTATTTATTAGCATCGAATCCATCAGGAATCACTTCCAGTAAAACTCAAGATCTGAAAGTCGACTCATTATTAAGTAGCAATACGTTTAAAAAAATTGCTGAAGTTTCGTCGACGGAATATTCACTGATCCTCACCAAAGATACTCAGATTGCATTGGGACAATTTTGCCTTGAGAGATTTCTTCAAGTGGCAAATGATACCGCTGCCGGGATCGTTTATTCAGATTTTATCGAGATCAAAGGGGATGTCCGCTCAAATCACCCGGTTAATGATTATCAATTTGGAAGCGTACGCGACGATTTTGACTTTGGTCCAATTATGTTTTTTAACTCAAAAGCGTTGAAGTCAGCGGTGAATGCATTTGAATCTGATTATCAACATGCCGGACTCTACGACACTCGACTACGTGTTTCTCAAAATCATGATTTGGTGCGGGTAACGGAATTTTTATATAGTACCGTCCAGACCGATACCCGAAAAACCGGTGAAAAAGTTTTTGATTATGTAGATCCAAGAAACCGACAGGTTCAAATTGAGATGGAACTTGCATTCACCGAACATCTGAAAGAAATCGGCGCGTATTTAATACCGGAATTTAAATTAGTTGAAGAGCAGGATGTTGAATTTCCGATTGAAGCTTCGGTTGTAATTCCGGTTCGAAACCGAATCAGGACGATTCGTGATGCCGTGAAGTCCGTCCTGATGCAAAAAACGGATTTCAATTTCAACCTGGTTGTGGTCGATAATTTTTCAACTGACGGCACATTCGAAGCCCTGAATGAAATTGCAGCAAGTGATGATCGTCTAAAAGTGATTGTCCCTGAACGCAAGGATTTGGGAATTGGTGGATGTTGGAATGAGGCTGTTTTTAGTCAATATTGTGGTAAATATGCCATACAGTTGGACAGTGATGATGTATATAAGGACGAAACAACTCTTCAACGTGTAGTGGATGTATTTCGTGAAGAAAAATGCGCTATGGTTGTGGGGAGCTATGAAATGACAGATGTCAATTTGAATCCGATTCCTCCCGGAATTATCGATCACAAAGAATGGACTCCTGAAAATGGAAGAAATAATGCGATCAGAATCAACGGACTCGGTGCACCACGTGCATTTTACACCCCGATTTTGCGTGAAGTAACGGTTCCAAATGTGAGTTACGGCGAAGATTATGCACTCGGGCTTGCCATTTCAAGACAGTATCAAATTGGGCGAATATATGATCCGATTTATTGTGTGCGACGTTGGGATGATAATACCGATGCATCCCTTGACATCGTTAAAATGAACGCCCATAATGCGTATAAGGACAAACTTCGAACATTCGAATTGCGTGCTCGTCAACAGTTTGTAGCACCTAAATAACTGAGCAGATGTTTCTTACAAAAGTAGATTTAATGGCTTACGGACTCCCACGCAGGGAGTCCGATTTGTCTGATCGTGGATTCGCACTGCTCAAACAACAGCACGATACCTGGCCATTACTCCAAAAAGGAGCATCTACCTTGGGGATGGTTGTTGTGCGCGAAATAGAGTTTGATGGATTTTCCATGAAGTTGCAATTTAATCCGGGACGCATAGTTTCGAGTTCAGCTAAAGTAGATGCAAAATCTATAGCAGAGCGAAAGTGTTTTCTGTGCCTTGAGAACTTGCCGACTGAACAAAAAGGTGTGATTGCTGGTGATGATACCCTAAATGAATCTGAGAATGACGTGACTGATGCATCAAACTATGTGGTACTGGTAAATCCATTTCCGATTTTTCCGGAGCATTTTACGATTCCCCATCAGTCTCACGTTCCCCAACGAATAGCTGATTCCATCGGTACAATGTTGGATATTACCCGGGATATGGGCAGTCGGTACACGCTGTTTTATAACGGTCCACGATGTGGTGCATCGGCGCCGGATCACCTGCATTTTCAGGCAGGAGATCGTGGATTTATGACAATCGATTCAACCTGGGAACAGTTGGTTCAAAAACATGGTAAATGGATTCGTGAAACATCGGACATCCGAATTGCAAAAGTGGATGATGGATTACGTCGATTTGTCGTGATTGAATCAAGTGTTCGCGATGAAGCATTGAAATCCTTCAACAAATTGTATCGAAAATTTGAAAGTCTGAATTGGCAGATTCATCCAAATGAACCGGATATTGAAGAGCCGATGCTCAATATTTTATGCAGTTTTGAGCAAAGTAAGTGGCGTTTGATTATTTTTTTACGCAAAAAACATCGTCCAACGCAGTTTTTTGCTGAAGGTGATGATAAAATTCTGTTTTCGCCGGCTTCGGTAGATTTTGGTGGCGTTTGTATCACTCCGGTCGAAAAAGATTTCAACTCAATTACTCGCGAGGATCTCACGGATATGTTTAATCAACTGAGTGTTGATCCCAAGTATTTGCATGCTGTAGCTGATGAGTTGATTTAAATTTGCCGGTCAAAACAGTTCAAAATTCTCAGTAATTTTATAGTTTCTTCAGCCGGATCAACAACTTCGGTATATCCATCATCATCTACAACACTATGTTTAAACAACCTGAAATCCCAAAACTAAGTGATCTTACGATTGATCAAAAAATAGCTCAAATGCTGTTAATTGGATTTCGTGGATACGAACTCGATGACGATAATCCGATAATCTCAGATCTCAGAGACCTGCAAATTGGTGGAATTATTCTGTTCGATTATGATGTAGTGCTCAAAGCGTTCATCCGAAATGTCAAATCTCCCGAGCAATTGAATCACCTTATTGGACAACTCTACAGTCACATGTCCATGGCAACGTTTATGTCCATCGATCAGGAAGGTGGCACCGTGAATCGTCTCAAGCCAGAATATGGGTTTGAACCAACATTTTCACACGTTGAACTGGGCCAAAAAGATGACCTGCAACTAACTGAAGATCATGGTCGACACATAGCCCGCATCCTCAAAGAATATGGCATCAATCTGAATTTTGCACCGTGTCTGGATTTGGCGATCAACAAGCAGAACAAAGCCATTTTTGGGCGGAATCGCACATTTTCAGATGATCCGACAAAAGTTGCGCATCATGGGGCGGCTTACATTCGCGGACACCGGGCAGAAGGTGTATTAAGTTGTGTGAAACACTTTCCGGGTCACGGAAGCTCACTTGAGGACACCCACCTCGGCATGGCAGATGTGACGGATAGCTGGAGTGAATTCGAGATGTATCCATATGAGCATATCATTGAAGAGGGACTCTGCGACATGGTCATGACCACGCATATTTTTAATCGAAAACTTGATGATA
>DLXM01000106.1 GCA_003448835.1 Bacteroidota bacterium
CTGGAGCTTCTCACGGTCGTAATCGGATGTTGTGTTTTCGATTTGAGCTTTGATTTGGTTCACACGAGCTTTGATGTCATCAGCTTTGCCTTTACCGTCAACCAACACAGTATTGTCTTTGTCGATGGTAATACGAGCAGCTTGTCCGAGGTAATCAAGGGTAGCATTTTCAAGTTTGTATCCGCGTTCTTCTGAAATCACGGTTCCACCTGTCAAAATCGCGATATCTTCGAGCATCGCTTTACGACGATCACCAAATCCCGGGGCTTTAACAGCTGCGATTTTCAACGTACCACGTAATTTGTTCACTACCAACGTAGCCAATGCTTCACCTTCAACGTCTTCAGCGATGATAAGCAATGGACGACCGGTTTGAATTACTTTTTCCAATACAGGAAGAAGATCTTTCATGTTACTGACCTTTTTGTCGTAGATCAAAATGAAAGGACTTTCCATTTCTGTGGTCATATTTTCGCTGTTGGTAACAAAATATGGTGATAAATAACCACGGTCGAATTGCATACCTTCTACAGTATCAAGGTAAGTTTCGGTACCTTTTGCTTCTTCAACAGTAATTACACCATCTTTACCAACTTTATCCATCGCATCTGCAATCAGATTACCAATGGCTTCGTCGTTATTTGCTGAAATTGTCCCAACTTGAGCGATTTCGTTTTTATCACTGATGTCGCGGCTGATTTTTTTCAACTCAGCAACAATCGCAGTAACAGCTTTTTCGATGCCACGCTTTAATTCCATTGGATTCGCACCGGCAGTTACGTTTTTGAGTCCCGCGCTTACAATAGCTTGAGCCAAAACAGTAGCTGTAGTTGTACCGTCACCGGCGATATCGCTGGTTTTGGATGCAACTTCACGCACCATTTGTGCGCCCATGTTTTCAACTTTGTCTTCTAATTCAATTTCTTTTGCAACAGAAACACCATCTTTAGTGATGGTAGGTGCACCGTAAGATTTTTCGATAACCACATTTCGTCCACGTGGTCCCAATGTTACTTTTACTGCATTCGCTAACTTGTCGACACCTCTTTTGAGAGCGTCACGAGCTTCGATGTTATACGTTATATTCTTGGACATATTAATACTTCTGTTTATTGTTAATACTTAAAATCAATTAAATCTTATCCTACGATTCCGAGGATGTCGCTTTCGCGCATGATGAGAAAATCCTCGCCATCCAGATTCAATTCAGTACCGGAATATTTACCATATAGTACTTTATCACCGTTTTTAACGGTCATATCGATTTTGGTTCCATTCTCATATTTACCGGTACCCACAGCTACAACAGTACCACGTTGTGGTTTTTCTTTTGCAGTGTCAGGGATAATAATTCCTGATGCTGTTTTTTCCTCAGCTACGTCTGGCTGAACCAGTACGCGATCACCTAATGGTTTGATCGATGCCATAGTATTTGCTCCTTGTTTATTTGTTTTGTTATATCTTTTTTTAATACTATTTGCACTCTAACGCATAGAGTGCTTAAAAAATTTTACGGCGTAAATTTAAAAAAACTTGTGTCATTTTGTCAATACCGCAGATTCTCAATTTAGCAATTTAATGTGTCAAGTGCTAAAATTATCTTAGCACTCAGGGTGGGTTCTTGCTAATGATCCTTCAAATAGAAATCAATTGCGAGGTGGTATTCATGCAACAATATTAAATTCTTTAATGCTATTTTGATGCGTGAAAATCTTGATGGTGAAGTGATATTATTCCAACAAACCGAATAGTCCAGTAATTTCGCTAATCATTTGATGATTTTTTGCCAGCCAATTCTTCTCATTTGTGACATTCATGCCTATCTTCTGGTTAAAGATTGAACACTCTCGACAATTATGACTAAAATTACCCTTAAATACGGCATTATTTACGCTTTGGCATCGTTGATCTGGCTTAGCCTGGAGTTTTTCCTGGGATTTCAGACCACGTATGCCGAAATGCAGCAAATTTTCACTTTGATATTTCTGATTCCGGCTTTTTATATCATGTACCGCGGGATGAAGGCGCATCGTGATATTTTTCATGAAAATCAGGCTCCATACAGCTATTTAGTCGCTTTTCTAACCGGGTTTTATATCGCCGTAATTGCAACTCTGTTGAGTCCAACTGTTAGTTATATTTTTCATTCGTTTGTCAATCCGGACTTTTTTGAAACGATGATCCGCGAATCAGTTTCGAGTATGCGAATGACCGAGGAGATGGCTCGCGAATATTTCAATCACAGGAGTTTTATTCAACAAGGAATTGTGGGTGGACTAATCTCAGGTACGATCATGTCAGCAATTCTTTCATTTTTTCTGATGGACAAAAAACGAACCTAAAACACCCCTTCTCTCCTTAGTGCTCGCGTTGCTCACGATCTGCACCCAAAGACTGCGTACTTTGAAAGCACTGGTGTTTGGCCTCCGATTCTCCTTCACTCCTTCTCGCCTTCTCGCTTATATCCTACTCGCCAGCAACATATCAATCTCGCGGAAAGGCATATCAAATTGCTTCGATAAGATGCTCTGAGTCAGATGACGCTTATACACATAAATGCCATTTCGGAGTGCGTGATTGGTCCATAATGCTTTTTCAACCCCGCCCGCATCCCCAATACTGACCAAAAAAGGAACCATCACGTTATTTAACGCATACGTGGCCGACCGTGCTACATTAGACGGAACATTAGGCACGCAGTAATGAATGATATCATGCTTTCTGAAAACCGGCTTCGAATGGGATGTAATCCTGCTGGTTTCAACGCATCCACCCTGATCAATGACCGCATCCACAATGACCGATCCCGCTTTCATCGTTTCAACCATGGTCTCAGTGACCAAACATGGCGCTTTGTGACCTTCTTCAAGTGCCGCACCAATCAAAACGTCGGCGGACTTCACCGCTGCAGTTAAATATTGATGATTGGCCATTGCCGTAATGATGCGCCGGTCCAGCGCGTTTTCGAGCCTGCGAAGCGCTGTCAAATCGTTATCCATCACAAAAACCTGAGCGCCGTATCCAAGCGCAGTTCTTGCCGCATATTCGCCGATAATTCCGGCACCAAGAATCACAACCGTGGCCGGTGGCACCCCGGAAATCCCGCCAATGATAAGTCCCGGACCCGAGGTGTTCGTTTCCAGATAATGACTGGCAATCTGGACCGCCATAATTCCGGTGATTTCATGCATCATTCTCACAATCGGATACCCACCATCAACTGACCGAAGAAATTCGAATCCAATTCCCGTAATATTTTTCGCAATCAGTTGTTTGAAATACTGGATCCCCGCTCCACCCAAATGGACCGCTGAAATGATCGTTTGTCCCGGTTGCATAAATTGTAACTCGGCTTCCGTCGGCGGAGCAACTTTCACGATGAAATCCGCTTTGCGAAATAATTCTTCTGTTGATTCTGAGATTTCGGCCCCTGCATCACTGTACTCATGATCTGTAAAATGTGCATCAGATCCCGCATTTCGTTCAACCACCACCTGATGTCCGTTCGCCACCAACACCGCAACGCCCGCTGGAGTCAAACAAACCCGTTTTTCATCGTTGGATCGCTCTTTTGGCACCCCAAAAAACAATTTTGCCGCGTTATCAGGGACTTTTGAGTGTTTTTCCAGGGTTTTTAGTCCATATTGCGCTTGTAAATGAGCCGGATTTAAAATTTCCAAAGTATTCTCAAACTGATTCGGGGTTAATTAAAAACGAAATAATAAACATTCTAAGTGCAATATATTCATTTTCTTCGTTGTTTGAGGTATGAGTTTATCGACTATTTGGGTAGTTTAAAAACAAATCAAATGAATAAAAGAACATCGTGAGTATAGCGCCTAAAAAAAGCCTCGGACAACACTTCCTGACGGATAACAACATGATCATGAAAATCGCGGGGTCAATTGAACGTTCAGATGGTGGACGCGTGATTGAAATTGGTCCGGGCACGGGAGCCATCACCCAAATATTATTCAAACGCTTTCCCGATCTGGA
>DLXM01000304.1 GCA_003448835.1 Bacteroidota bacterium
AGATATAGGTTGTGGGAGTTCCGGCCATTTAGTTAATTATCTAAAAAATAAGGGATTTGAAGTTTACGGGATTGACAGATATAAATTTAATTCATCAAATTTCATAACTGCAGATTGGCTTGAATACGATTACGGAAAAGAAAAATGGGGGACAATAATCAGTAATCTGGGATTTTCAAATCATTTTATTCATCATAATCTGAGAGAAAATGGAGACTATATTGCATATGGCAAAACTTATATGAATATTTTGCACTCACTCAAGATTGGGGGACATTTTCATTATGCGCCTGATTTGCCTTTTATCGAAAAATATCTCGATAATGAACAGTTTGATCTGAGAAAACATGAGATTAACGAATACGAATTTAAAGCAGCTATAATTAAAAAAAGAAAATGACAATGGGCTCTGCTAGGCTTGAACCAGAGACCCCCTGATTATGAGGTTTAGCTTTTGGTCCTTACATATTCAAAGCTGAAAGTGCGTGAGATCATATCGTGTCCAATAATTATATATTTCCATGGTTTGCCGCCATTTTCCGCAGTATATTCAGTGGCATTTCTGCAATACTCTTCTGCAGCCATTTTTTTAGCCAGAACTTCTTCTTTATTAATATCATCGGCACGCTTAGTCTCAACCATATAAATACAACTTCCTGTTTCAACAATGAAATCCGGTTCATATTGTCTTGAATTTGCCCAATAAATTCTGAATTGATTCGGCGCAGGACGCAGCCAACGTATTACCTCGGAATCTGACTCAAGAATAAAGGCGAAATCCAGCTCCGTTGAACTGTCAAATTTGCATTCCAAATGATAAGATTTAAGGAACCCTCTAAAAATGTACTTTTTCACAAGCGAAGAAGGATTGATAACATCGCGGTAATCCCTATATCCGTAGGAACTTACTTCTGCCAAATTAGGATTTTTTATTTCCACAAAAGGTAAGACATTGGGTTTTGCGTAACCATCTGATGAAAAAGAAAAGTGAACCTTCATCTGTTTGAAAATGCGATCGGCAATGATCTCTTTAAATTGCCTTACAACTTGTGATAACTCATCTTTATTAGAAAGATTAGATTGGATTGCTTCACATGCCTGCTGTGCCAAATGGTAAAGTAATTCGGCATTGTTGTCATAATCAATCTCATCGAAGTTCATTAGTTGCACAACAATTCTACGAACTGGATCGCCATAAACTCCACTTTCTTCTGCCAAAATTGTTTCAATTTCACCTGTTACCAACCCCATACGAATAATTTCCTGTTTTAATGCAGGTAAAGTAAAGCCTTCTGATGTATCTAGATCGAACCAGCTAAATTCAGCGACAACATCACGCTCTTGAATTGTCATGCGCGGAATCTCAATAATATTATTCAAATATTCAATTGTAATGGTATTAATCACGGAATCTACTTCTTTGATTTGCTCTTCGATTTCTTGTTGTGCGAATAAAGATCCGGAAGTTATGGCGCTCTTTTTTATGATCTCAATTGTTTTCTCTTTAATCAGGTCAATGTTTTGTGCTGACGTTAATTCTTCCTTGTTTCTAACCAAAGAATTCATCGTAGGTAGAACCTGCCATACGGCTCGTTGAGCATCTAAGGTTGTTTGAGCTTGCTTCTGCTCATATTCGTTTTCAATTCTGGCAATTTTTTCCTGCTCCTTCTCAATCTTCTGCTCAATTATGCTTTTTGCCGTCACTATTTTCGAAGGTTCGGTTTTGTACTCATCATCAAGTTCAACGAAGCTAAATTTATTGAGTATTGAATTAGGATCCTTTGCTTTTGCAAGCACTGCCTCGAAATTCTCGTGTGCAATAACTGTCAGTTTATCTACTTCACTGTTGCCTGTCCGCTTTCCTCCATATGGAAGACGTAGCCCTCGCCCTATAGACTGTTCCACTAAAATTGGTGCATCTGCAGCACGCAGGGGGACAATCGTATAAAGATTTGTGACATCCCAACCTTCTTTGAGCATGTTAACATGAACAACGATTTCTATTTCGTTGCTTGGGTCTTCTAGCGATACAAACAGACGATCGACCTCTTCATCTTTTTTGGTCGAACTGTCAATCTGCAACACTTTACTTTTGTATCTGCCGTCAAACATTTCGTTTTCCAACAGCTCTACAGTCTCAGTTGCATGCTGTATGTTTTTGCACACCACTAAAATGAAAGGTTTCACCGATGGCAGATCATTGTCCTTCGCATAGAGTTCAAGATGAAGTTTGGCATTTTCGTGTATGCTGATGGCATCCTCCAGCTTAAGGATATCAAGCTCTTTTTCGGTTAAAGATCCTCTCTCAAAGTTTTTGCGTTTGGCTACTGTCGGATTCTTGACATATTTACCATCAGATAGTGCCTGAGCCAGATTGTATTCAAAAACGATGTTCTTAAATGCTTTGCCTTTTTCGTCCATAGGGGTAGCTGTCATTTCCAAGCCGAGAATTGGGCGTAATTCATTGATTGCCTTCTTAGAAGCATCTGCATGATAGCGGTGCGCTTCATCCATCAGGATAACAAGATCATCAAGCTTTGACAAAAAATCAAAATAAGATTGACCAAGGTATTCCGACAAACACTTCATCCTTGGAGCACCTTTTTTACTCTCTTTGCTGTCGCTGTTGAATTTGGCAATATTGAACACATTAATCTGAATATCATGATCAGAGAATAAGCCTCTTGCTTGTTCATAATTTTCACCGGTTATCACTACCGGTTGATTGTGCACCAGTTCGGCAAAACCTCTAAATGCATATTTTGAGTAGGAGGTATCGCTGAAATCACGAATTAACTTTTCGTATAGTGTGAGATTGGGTGCCAGTACAAAGAAATGACGGATCCCTTTTTTGAAATATAAATAAACAATACATGCGGCCATAAGACGTGTCTTTCCGATTCCCGTTGCAATCGAAAAGGCAACAGACGGAAAATCCCTCTCAAAGTTGGTACAGTTTGGAGATATTGTTTTCACCTTAAGAAGTTCGTTTTTCAGAAAGGATTCAAGATCTGTATCTATTGTCTGTTTTTCAAGCGAAAGAACTTCGGTTATTTGTGCCACCAGATCCAACGCCTCACAAAGTGGCTCCCGAAGCGAAAGACGTTGTTTTATATTGTTTGCGATTTGATTCATCTGTCTAACTTATTATAAACCTTACTCATTCTTTCTTGGTTTTAAAATATAATAACCACCTGTTTTAGGTGCCCCTCTAAACTCAATAATGTTGTCTTTTCGGAGTTTTTGCAAATAACGCTCTAAAGTACGTTTAGTAATTTCCGGAAGTTTTTCTCTTATAGCTGATACATTAATGCCCTCATTATCTGAGACTAATTTTACTATTTGTTCTACACCGCCATTTACACCGCCATTTACACCGCCATTTACACCGCCATTTACACCGCCATCATCTTTTTCTGTCGGGACAAAGTTTCGTTTTACAAACTGCACCTGAAACGACAAGCCGACTTCCTTCCAGCGAAGCTCTATGTTGGGATACTCTTTCAATTCGTCTGCAATCAATTTCAAACCATTGCCCCATTGATCAATTATACCAATCCGTTTAAATATTGGAGCTATCACTTTATTCCGAGCATCGCTCTGACGGCTCTCCATCGCAGAATAATCGATAGAAGGTAGGAGAAGTCCTGGACTTATAATTTCTACCATATCATCATAAATAGCCACTTTCACATCTTTTCCAGTAAGAGAATAATCCCGGTGCACAACCGCATTACGGATTACTTCCCTAATGGCTTTGACTGGATATTCCCATCGTGACACAGTATAAACTCCCTCTACAGTTGCTCCTTTATTGATATGGCGAAGCACAAAATTATAGGCTTCCTCTGCTTGTGAAGCGATATTTGTCGTAATACTCTTTTGATCGATGAACTCATCGGAGCTAACGCCCTTGAATCTCGCACACTCTACCTTTGCGTAATGAAACATTGAACTCCGTGACTGATCGTCTGAGAAAAGAATAAGCGCATTAGTCGGGTATTCCGTGCCATGCAATTCCTTAATAAGGTCCAGCTTTCGTAATGCCTGCTCATTTAACTCCTCACCTGTTTTTTCTTGGAAGATTGTTTTGAAGCTTTCAATATTTAGATCCCTGGCAGCTTTTTCTAAAACAACCTCACTATCAAAAGATACGTTAAGTTTTCTACGCTCTAGTTCGGCGATAATTGATTCTGACTCGTCCTAAAATAGGTTTACA
>DLXM01000280.1 GCA_003448835.1 Bacteroidota bacterium
TCGGTCGAAATTGCAACTTACGACATCCCGGAAGTTTGTATCTGTTTTAACGACAAATTATACAGAGCAAATCGTGCGACCAAAATGAGTATAGGCGATTTTGATGCTTTTGCTTCACCAAATCTGCGTCCACTTGCCGAGATTGGACTCTCAATAGATGTTGCTGAACATGTGCTAAAACACAAAAATAAGTGGGATTTTCACTCTACATTTAACGAAAATATTTTCATTCTTAAATTATTCCCCGGATTAAATCCTTCTCATTTACAATACCTTATCGATTCACCGATTCAAGCAATCCTGGTTGAAGGATTTGGTGCCGGGAATTTTCCAATTAAAGAATCATATTCAATCGAACACTTTTTCCGTTCATGCATCGAAAAGGATAAAATTGTAACGATGTGTTCGCAAGCACCATTTGATGCTATAGATCTGGGAAAATATGAAAGTGGGCGCCTTGCACTCGATATCGGAATCATAAGTTCTAAAGAAATGACTGTTGAAGCATCAGCAACAAAACTTATGTATCTTCTTTCAGCTCATGATAATACTCAAACCGTAAAAGACCTCTATCAAACGAATCTTTGCGGAGAAATAAATTAATTTATGTTTTTTGTCTTCGACCTTGAAACTGTACCAGATATTGATTTAATACGCAAAGTTGTAGATGAACCATCTGACGATGATACGACTTTGTTAGAACAAGCTACTGAACAGATTTCACGCAATAAAAGCGGGTTTATGCCTCCTATGTTCCATAAAATTGTAGCTTGGGTTGGATTATGGATCGAAAATAATGGTGAACCAAGAAATAAAGTAGCCTGGAGTGGAGACAACGAGGCCGACGGTATCAAAAAATTATTTGAAGCGTTATCTGCATTTAAAGACTTCGGATTGGTCCATCACAATGGAAAAGGATTTGATCTGCCTGTTATCACCTACCGTGCAATGAAATACGGTCTCCAGTTACCCCCGCGATTAAACACACACGATATTAAATACAGATTCTCGCGTGTCAATATTGATTTGATGGATGAATTCAGCAATTATGGTGCCAGTATGGCTCCAAAACTGAAGCATCTTGGTCTACTCATCGACATCCCATTCAAACAAACCGCTGAAGGAAATGCGGTCTATACAATGTTTCAACAAGGTCAAATTGAGCAAATTGAACATTATTGTTACGAGGATGTAATGGCTACTTATCTGGTATGGCTACACCTTAAATTCACAGTTTCTGAACTTCAACCTGAGTTTTTTTATAACCTCAGGGATCGGGCGACAACTAAACTCCAGGAAATTCAAAATCGGGAGTTTTAACTCGCTCCCCCTCCTGCACCGCCTCCCGCTGATCCGGCTGAAGCACCTGCACCTGAAAAACTTGTTGTAGTTGTAACGACTGAGTTGGTGACTGAGCTAATACTGTGAATCACACTACTCATTCCAAACTGTGAATTAGTACTGAAATACATCCATGACACGTCATCCTGCTGAAAATTCATGGATGAAAGCAATGATTCAAGTTTTTTGCCAGTAATACCAAATCCTATTGCATAAATCATGTGCATATCCAAATTTTCTTTTGTGTAGGATGGAAAACCATCAGATGCACGTTTAGCAGCCATTTTTAAGCCATTGTAATAGGCTTTAAAGTTATCGAATAATAGCTGACCCTGTGGAGTGTACCTCATTATAGCAAAGCTGGCTATAAACATGGTGAAACTAATAGCTAGTGCTACAATTAGCTCGGGTGTTAATACCAAAATTGCCAATGCACCAGATACAACCATAAAAAATGCTTGTAACAACATCATTTTTTTCATCTGACTTTTGGATTCAGGCTCGATTAAATTCATGGCTTTACCTTCATCACCCAGACTTTTCGACCATTTTGAATACCATTTAGTAAGCTTTGAATCAGTACTTTTAAAAATTTTGTCCAATCTGGGATTTTCAGCTATTTTTTCATCCAAAAATTCCATCAACATCAATTCAAATTTATAAAGACCTTCGGTTGATGGTATTGTTTCCGGTTTTTTTAAATAGACTATAGTTTTCTCTTTTTTCAGAAATTTTGTCTCTATTTGATCTTCTTCAAGAACATAAAAGCCTTTGCGTGCTAAATCAAAAAGTGTTGCCGCAAGTGCATATGCAACTACATTCCGGGAATAAATTAACCATGATGCAAGTGCCGGTTTAAGTGGAACAGGAGCCTTAAAAATTACATCCGGTGCTTTTTTCCCACTTTGGTGCTTCACACCGTACTTTCGATATCGGACAATCCAGAAAAAAATACTCAATAATATTATCAATACTCCCGCAGCTCTACCGAAAGGCAGCAACACTTCACGTCGCTCCTGTGCTTCGATAGCTCTTTGTTCAAGTGCAGCCTCATCAGCGAGGACGTCCTCAAGTGAAAAATCAGCATCGGTAACAGGAGAATCAATTAAACTGGATGGAAATATTAAACGCACAGCAATTTCATTATGCTTTGTAAACCGCTCAATGGATTGAACCTGAAATCCATCCTGAAGTTTCTGTAGAACAACTTTTGCATCACTCCCTCGCACCCATGTGAATTGTCTTTGTGGATCTAAACTATCGGGTAAGTAAACTCTGACTTCCAGACTCTCAGTCCCTGTCTCCCAACGATCACTCAAATAGGTCCAGAAGAACTCAGTATCATAAGGACCGACTACGAGTCCACCTTCAATGAGATAGCTTATTTCAAAGGATTTTGATTCATCTTCAGCATCATAATTCCAGGTAATATCAATCGTACGATTTCTCTCACGTATTGAATAGGTACCAGGATAATCAGAATCACTTAAAATGAACGGGATTCCATTTTCAGAAATGGTTACATCGCGAATACTGTCGAATCCTCTTTTACTCAATTCATAGTTTGCTTTTGAGTAAGATCCATCAAAATTATATGTACGGATTTCTTTGTAAAAAACGGAACCATCTGGTTGAATCCGGGCTTCAATCACAACTCGTTCTACTTTATAACTTTTTGCCTGAACTTCAATCGAGATGAAAAATAGCAGGGTTATAAACGTAAATTTTACAATGACATCAAAATAATTAGGATTCAGTTTCATGAATGATCGGGGTTTATTGTAATTACAATGCAAAAATGAATGATTCGGTTAAAATCATATCTACAGAATAATTACGTGAAATGAGTCGATTGAGTTACGAATTCGTCCCTAAATTCATGAAATTCCTTCAAAAAAGCACTATTACTTTTTATATCGGTTTACATACCAATCGATTGTGATCCCAAGTTCACGATCAAAGTTTTGAGTATTCTGCCAACCGAGTTCGGTCTCGATTTTAGTTGGATCAATAGCATACCGAAGATCATGCCCCGGACGATCTGTTACAAATTCTATCAGATTAGAATATTTTCCTTCCGGACCGTTCCCTACTTTTTGATCCAGGATTTCACAAATTTTATATACTAATTCAATGTTGGTCCATTCGTTATAACCACCCACATTATATGTTTCACCCGCATTTCCGGAATGAAATACCATATCCAAAGCCCTGCAATGGTCTTTAACAAACAGCCAGTCTCTAATATTCTCACCCTTGCCATAAATTGGAATGGGTTTGTTATTTAACGCGGTTCTAATTACCGTCGGGATCAATTTTTCATCATGTTGATGTGGACCATAATTATTTGAGCAATTCGTTGTGACCACATTCATTTTATATGTATGAAAGTATGCTCTCACTAAAAGATCACTCCCGGCTTTGGAGGCTGAGTATGGCGAATTGGGTGCATAGGGAGTAGATTCAGTAAAAAATCCGGTTTCACCCAGCGATCCATACACTTCATCTGTAGAAACGTGTAAGAATCTTCCTTCAGTTAACAAATTATTCTGACCCCAATATTGTCGACACTCTTCAAGTACATTGAATGTCCCGACAACGTTTGACATCACAAATGGCTCAGGACCTTTAATTGAATTATCGACATGTGATTCAGCTGCAAGATGAAACACCCCGATTGGTTTGAACAGCTGAATCAGATCCCTTACGGCATTTCTATCTACCAGATCAACCTGTACAAAAGTATACCGCTCTGATCCTTCAATTTCCTTTAAATAGGCAAGGTCAGAGGCATATGTCAACTTATCCACATTTACTATATGATAATCTGAATACGTGTTATGTAAATGAATAAGAAGATTTGATCCAATAAAACCAGCACCACCAGTTACAAAAATTGTTTTCATGTCAAAGCTAAAATTGATGAAGTTATTATAAAATAGTCGAGTTAAAAAGTAGGTAAATCTACTTTACTCAAAGTTGAAAGTGTTGATAAATTTTGATCACGATCAGACATAATGTGCTCGATTTGATGCCACTGAATATTCAGTTCCGGATCCAAGGCATAGATTCCCCGTTCAGATTTAGGATCGTAGTAGTTACTACATTTGTACATAAAATCAGCCATTTCAGAAATTACCTGAAAACCATGGGCAAATCCTTCGGGGATGTACATAACTCGTCTGTTTTCCTCAGATAACAGGCATGTGACATGTTTACCAAATGTAGGTGAGTTTTTACGAACATCCACAGCTACATCTAAAACCTCACCTTTTGTTACCATGACAAGTTTTGCTTGTGGATTTGTTAACTGATAATGTAACCCTCGTAGTGATCCTTTTTTTGATCGTGAAATGTTATCCTGGACAAATGAAGTGTTAATCCCCGCATCCATCAACCAGGATGTACGAAAAGTTTCTAAAAAATAACCTCTTTGATCACCAAAAATTTTGGGTTCAAAGATTATTACACCTGGAATTTCAGTACGAATAATATTCACGGACAATAGCTTTTAAATTTCTGCTAATAATTTGGTTAACGATTCACGCCAATCTGGCATTTCTTCACCAATATCTGATTCAGTCTGAGTACAATCGAGCTTTGAATATAACGGTCTTTTTGCTTTTGTGGGATATTCATTTGACGAAATACGTTTAATAGTTGTGTCTCTGTGAGATATTTTCATGATTTCTGCAGCAAAATCTGCCCATGAAATGAGTTCACGTGAGCTAACATGCCGAATTCCAGAGATTTTTTTTTCTAATAGTTTAGTTGTCACTTCAACAACATCAGAAGCAAAGGTTGGCGACCCAAGCTGATCAGACACGACACGGATTTCATCCATATTTTCTGATAATCGGAGCATCGTTTTTACGAAATTATTCCCATGTCTTCCGCTTAACCATGCAACTCGTATAACTAAAAAATCGCCACCATTCCGTATAAGTGCAGTTTCTCCCTTAAGTTTCGTTTCTCCGTAAACACCGGTCGGATTTCCCTGAGCTTCTATGGGATAGCCATTGGGGTATTTTGATCCATCCAATACATTCCCATTAAATACATAATCAGTTGAGTAATGGATTACGGGTACTTGCTGATTTTTTGAATAGATTGCAACTCTGGATACAGCTCTATGATTAATCGTATCTGCAAGTTGGATCTCGTCCTCGGCTAAATCAACTTTCGTATAGGCCGCACAATTGATGATAAAGGTGGGTTTAGTTTTCGTCAAATACAAATCTACACGGTCTGGATCACTTAGATTTAGTTCAGTGCTGGTTGGAGATAAAAAAGTTAGATTACGATTTATTAGCCACTGAGACCACTCATAACCGAGTTGACCGGAACTACCGGTCAAGAGAATGATATCCTTTGAGTTGGGTAATCTCACAAGTCAGATCTAAATGCGAGTTCATTTGCAATTTTATACGAATCTGGTGTACCGGCGTCAGTCCACCACCCATCCAATATTGAATAAGTCATTAATCCGGCGTTGATATAGTGATTATTGACATCGGTGATTTCAAGCTCACCGCGACCGGATGGTTTTAGATTCTTTATATAATCAAATACTTTTGAATCGAATATATAGATTCCGGTCACACAGTAGTTCGTTTTCGGATTTGCCGGTTTTTCTTCGATGCTAATAATTCGGTTTCCACTAAGCTCAGCAACACCATATCGGGACGGATCATCTACTTCTTTGATCAAAATATGAGCCCCTTTACCTGGAAACTTTTGAATTGATTCCTTCAGACTGAAATCAAAAATATTATCACCCAGTATTACAACCATTGAATCACCACCTGCGAAATTCTCAGCAAGACCAAGTGCCTGTGCAATCCCTCCTGCTTCATCTTGAACTTTGTATGTAAATCGACAACCGAAATCTTTGCCTGATCCCAATAAATTCACCACATCACCCATGTGATCAGTACCCGTCACAATCAAAATTTCATCTATTCCTGCATCCAGTAATCGTTCGATGGGATAATAGATCATTGGTTTATTGCCAACAGGCAAAAGATGCTTGTTAGTGACTTTAGTGAGCGGAAATAGACGCGACCCGGTTCCGCCGGCAAGTATAATACCTTTCATTGAATATCAGTATGAGATTAATTCAGGATTTTTTGTAATTCTGCACCGAAAATACACAACTTTAGGCTAATTAGCGCAAGATTGTCACTTTCCTTTATATCGATTGATAAGATTTACCGATATTTGTGGTAAATTTGACGCTCTTAACTTTATGAAATCCAATTGTTCGCATGATAATTCGCCAAAATCAATCTCTAAAAAAAATGAATACCTTCGGGATGGATGTGTATTCCAGAATTTTTGCAGAGATTCGAAAAGTCAACGAATTCGACCAGCTCAAAGAATACAAAGAGTTTACTGAATTGCCATGGGAAATTTTAGGGGGTGGTAGTAACATCCTGTACACTGGGGATCGTGAGAATCCGGTCATAAAAGTATCGATTCCTGGAGTGAAGGTTTTTACAGGACCGGGTAATGATGTGCTGGTTAAAGTTGGTAGTGGAGTTGTTTGGCATGATCTTGTGGTCTGGAGTCTGGAAAATAAAATATACGGACTCGAAAATCTAAGTTTAATCCCCGGACAAGTTGGTGCGGCTCCCATTCAAAATATTGGTGCGTATGGCGTTG
>DLXM01000120.1 GCA_003448835.1 Bacteroidota bacterium
AAGGGATGAATATTATGATACATAATGATTTATCTAAAAAACCCGAACTTTTAAGGATGAATATTATGTATAAACGGTTTTCATCCACAGAATTTATTTTCAGCAGAAATTATAAGAATGTAATGCAAAAGCCATTGAAATTTATCACTCTAATTTGTACGACTTTATTTTTAGTCGCATTTGGATCTGAATTACAAGCACAGCAATCTACACCTGGATATGAAATCGTAACTCCTACTGATCCCTCAACTCCTCCGGCACCTAAGGTTTTCATTGTGCCGGCTGATGGTAAAGTTACTTTATACTGGGATGACATCGCAGAAAATTTCATCGATCCTGCGTTATCAAATTTACCTTTAGTAAGAAGACAAAATTTTGAAGGATACAAAGTTTATAAGTCCACAGACCCTGAGTTCAAAGATGCTTTCGCAATAACAGATAACCAAGGCAATATTCAGGGATATCGTCCAGTTGCACAGTTTGACAGAGCAAATGGAATTACTTTGTACCATCCGGCGGCTATTAATGGAATGCGATTTTGGTTAGGTGGAGATTCTGGTATTCAACGAATTTTTGTTGATGAGAATGTTATAAATGGCAAGACTTACTACTATGCTGTTGTAGCTTACACTCATGGTGATGCAGTACCGGATTTTCCAGCTCCCTATATCAATCCACAAACCGGACAACCCTACGAATTTCCACCAGCTACAAACACAATTTATAGACATAGTCCGCGTGAATCTTTGCTTGATATGGATTTTAATCCGGGGACAGGCGTACTTCAAATGGGTAGGAATGTAATTAGTGTAATGCCTAATGCTGGAGCCAGTGGATTTATCGAGCCTACAGACCCGGTTGTTGAGCGCATATCCGGATCTGCCGGTGGAACGATTTCAGTAAGTATTGTGGATCCAGCTAAAGTATTACCTAATACGACCTATTCCATTACTTTTGCAGATACAATAATACCTGGTAGAACTACTTTGGATCCGGATCTGGTTGTAACTCAAAGTTTTACACTCACTAATTTAGAAACTGGTGAGAAAGTCTTTGATCGAGAAAGTCGATTCAGAACAGAACAATTGTTAATTAAAGATGGACTTTTGGTCGAATTGACAAATGCAGGTGATACAGTGCGAGTTAATGACGCTTTATCGACTTGGGTTACATCTGGATCAGAACAAAAACATAATTTCCAGTTCGGTGTAAGTACTCGTTACTCAAAGCTATCCGATTATCGAATTGATTTTTACGATGCGCCGGTAAGTAGATCTGAACAGTATACACTTCGAGTAGGTGCATTGAACTTAGTTTTACCTGCTGAAGATGTGAATTTTAGAGTATTTAATACGACAACAAATGAAGAAATTCCATTTGCGTTTTTTGTGAATCCAACTATTCCACGTGATCTTCGTGATTTAGTGTTTGTAAATGCTAATCGAGGGGTATCAGTTGGTGGTGCCGGACAAATTCGAATTACTTCAAATGGTGGAGAAACCTGGTCCAATGTGAATTCAAATACAACTCAACGACTTTTGAGTGTTTATTTTTTAAATGAAAATCTTGGTTGGGCAGTTGGAGAAAACGGAACTTTAGTTAAATCAGAAGATGGTGGAGAAACATGGGTCGATCTGGATCTCAATACTGGGCTTGACCTTTACGATGTACAGTTTTTGAATGCTCAAAATGGATTTGCGGTAGGAGAAGCAGGTGCAATTTTCAGAACAACTGATGGTGGTTTTTCATGGACATCCATCCCGTCAAATTCAATTCGGATTCTGAGAAGTGTGCATTTTGTAAACGAAAATGTAGGTGTGATTGTAGGAAATACGTCCGAAATCATTCGAACAACTGATGGTGGTTTAACTTGGAGTCGAGTTGGAGTTACTTTTAATGGCGGTACCTCAGCTGATCAGTTTAGAAATTTGACATCTGTTGATTTTGTAGATGAAAATAATGGATGGACCGTTGGATTTTTGGGTGTAATATGGAGAACTCAAGATGGTGGACTGACCTGGAATCGTCAGCAAGCCCCTCAGAATGTATTACTTAATGATATATCATTTTTTGATACGAATAATGGTTGGGCCGTAGGTGCAAACGGTGCAGTATTTGCTACTACAAACGGTGGATCAAATTGGACAGCACAACAAAGTCAAACTACTACATCACTTAATAGTGTATATGCATTGTCCGGTCAGACCGTATATATTGCCGGTGACGGTCCAACGATTTTGAATACTGATGTTGGTGGAACTACATGGCAGAGAACAACAACCGAGAAAAGATTTCGGGCATTTATAGATAATAACGGACTTCCTCGATCGGATGAAATCTACTTTATTGAAGATTTTGGCAATGAAACAGATGTGGTCACCTGGAAAGTGTCGATGTTGCCCAATCCTCGTGCTGGAACTGTAGATCCGGGTGAAGGTGATCAACTTGAGCTTGTAACTATCAAACCATTTACACGGGCTGATGAATTCCGGTTTAAGATTACGGATGCGAACTTGCCAAGAGTATCATCTGTAATTGAAGAAGACGAATTAGAAAAGATTAAAGTTGTACCGAATCCTTATGTAGTCTCACATATTGGTGAGCCTAATCCTTATGGTGGATCAGGTGCGCGGCAGTTACATTTTACACATCTACCCGCACAATGTACGATTCGAATATTTAATGTCTCTGGACAATTAGTACAGATTATTAACGTGAATAATAATTTCGGAGTTGACCGATATATCTGGGATATGCGAAACAGTAATGGACATGAAATCCCATTCGGGGTGTACATTTATCATGTAGAAGCACCAGGAATCGGAGAAACAACGGGTAAATTTGCGGTTATCAAATAAGGAAATGGCAATGAGAATGAGAAAAA
>DLXM01000049.1 GCA_003448835.1 Bacteroidota bacterium
TTATCTTGAACTCCTGAAGTATTTCCAGCCGGACATATTCATTTATGAGAATGTCCCGGGACTTTTCACAGCCACAGATGACGGAGAGAGGATTTTTGAAAAACTCCTCAAAGACTTCTCACGTCTTTCGCCCTCATACGAAATCATTCCCCCCTTGGATAAAGTGTCGAAAAAGCCGCATGATTATATCCTTAATAGTGTGAATTTCGGCGTTCCCCAGAACCGGAAGCGTCTGATTCTGGTTGGATATAGAGAAGACCTTGATGAAAAAGATCATGATATTCGCCGGATGTATGAGCGGTTGCGTACTAAAAGAAAAACTGAAAAAAAACTAAAAACAGTGAAGGATGCAATCGGGGATTTACCCCACCTGAGGCCGGATTCCGGCAATAATGAATTTCATTCCATCTATGAAGAAAATAAAAATCTTACGGGGTATCAGAAAAAAATGAGGAAGAACTCGATCGGTGTTCTCAATCATTTTGCACGGGCACATATGCAGACCGACCTCGACAGGTACCGGTATTTTATTGAGCATTATCAGGACACCGGAAAGTCAGCTACCATGAAAGATCTGATTGTGGAACGATCCGATCTTATGCCTGCTCATAAAGAAATTAATAATGACAAATTTGTTGACCGGTTTAAAGTCCAGGTCTGGTCAAAACCGGCATCGACCATAACCGCCCATCTCTCAAAAGACGGTCATTATTTTATCCATCCGGATATTGAACAATGCAGATCGTTTACTGTAAGAGAGGCTGCACGTTGTCAGTCATTCCCGGATAATTTCTATTTTGAAGGACCAAGAACTGAACAGTTCCGTCAGGTTGGGAATGCAGTCCCACCTCTGCTTGCAAAAGCTATCGGGTCGTCAGTACGGTGCGAACTGGAAAAAATATATCCGGATGCCTGAAGAATTCAGATATTGAGTGTTTCTTTTATTGTTTTTACAATCTCGGCCGGGTTTTTTCTGACATCATGTTCCCAGAATCTCATAACCGTCCAGTTGTCATCTTGTAACTGTCGTGTATTTTTTTGATCCCGCTCGACATTGGAATTAATTTTTTTCATCCAGAATTCCTTGCGGGTTTCCGGTTCCTGAAAATCAACTGGGCATTTATGCCAGAAGCATCCGTCTATAAAAATTGCAATTTTCTTTTTGGTGAATACGATATCGGGTTTCCCTGGCAGATTGTAATGGATCCGGTAACCTCGGATATTGTTTGACCAAAGTAATTTTCTTAATTTAATTTCCGGCCCCGTATTTTTACCCAAGATGTGGGACATATTTTTTTTACGTTGTTCCGAAGTAAGGACATCCGTCATAATCAAACCTATTTATATGATAACGGGGATTGTGGATAAAAAAGGTAATCACCTTATACCCCTTAATGACAACTATTGAATTGTCAAAAATGAATATAATGCCTCGATTGAATTAAAAAGGACACTAATATGGAAAATGATTTAACCGGTTTCAGAGTTGATTTGCGTTTACTTCTAGAACTCGGAGAAAGACTCATTTCAAGAGATGAAATTGCTGTAGTTGAACTTGTAAAAAATTCATATGATGCAGATGCAAATTCTGTCAAAGTTGAAATTGAAAGTACTGCAATCAAAATTTCTGACGATGGGGAGGGGATGGATAAATCTGATATTGTTGAAGGATGGTTGACGATTGGAAGTTCTTATAAAAATCAACATAAAACAACCCATAAAGGCAGAAGAGTTTTAGGGGAAAAGGGATTGGGCAGACTGGCAATATTACGTCTGGGTAAAAAAATTACAATTTATACCCAAAAATTAAGTCAACCCTGTTATAAAATAATCATTGATTGGGAAAGTGTCCATGAAGATTTGATCCGTGCAAAAAAATATACATCACTGTCTGATTTTACCCCCACTGTAATCCCAGTAATTGATCCAATTTTTTCTGAAAATCACGGAACAAAAGTCATTATTGAGAGGTTGAATAAACCGTGGGAAAAAAAAGGGATTGAACGATTAAAAACTTTTTTATCGAGATTATTAGAGGAGTACGATAAAGGACTCGTCGACGAATCCAAAAAGTTTAAAATTCACTATATTGTAAATGGTAATCCTATACCCCTTCTTCCTCCAGAAATCTTATTAAATCCACATTATTACTTGGAGATAAGCTTAGATCAAACAGGAAAGTTTGAAG
Source organism: Bacteroidota bacterium (assembly GCA_003448835.1). Taxonomy (GTDB): domain Bacteria; phylum Bacteroidota; class Rhodothermia; order Balneolales; family HLUCCA01; genus UBA11400. The sequence goes on from DLXM01000049.1 coordinate 2,189, forward strand.
GTACATTTAATTGGAAAATTGAAAAAAGTCAAGATTCTGAAAAAATTGAAGGTCGTATACCTCCTTTTAAGAAAGTAGGTGGAAAAAATGAAAAATTCTGGGTTACCGATCCTGAGGAAGGATGTGGCCCGTTTATTTTCAAACTTAATGTTTGGGATCTTGATTCTAAAGAAATTAAAGGATCAAAGGACGTATTGAAAGAGTGGTCAGGTGTCTCTTTAATAAAAGACACAATTCGGGTCATTCAACCGGATTCCGATTGGCTAGGCCTCGATTTAAGGCGAGTTCAAAATCCCACTACACGTTTAAGTTCAAATCAAGTTGTTGGTTCTGTGATTATATCCTCCGATGACAATCCTGGTTTAATCGATAAAACGGATAGAGAAGGATTACTTGAGTCAGATTCTTCAAAATTATTAAAAAAAGCAATATTCGTTTTTTTTGATCTTTTAGAGAAAAGGCGGTATAAGCTTCGCCGTTCAAAGACGCTTTCAAAAGGATTTGTGTTTTCAAGTCTTGATACAAATCCATTAAAGTCGTTTAAAAAAGATCTTCCTGCAGAAAAACGGGAGCAATTTGACGAATATATTGACAATCTGGATAGTTACCGCGAATATCTTGAAGAATGGGCCCTTGGCAGAGATCGAATGGCAACTATGGGGTTGCTTGGTGCAAGGTTGATTCACGGGACTAGGCATGCCCTCATGAATATTCTTCAGAGTTATCCTATAGTTAGAAACTCAATTTCGGATGTACCAGCAAATGCTCGCGAACCTCTGGAAAGAATGGTTAAAGGAGCTCAGTTACTATCTCAAGCTTTTAATGAATTAAATCCGTTTTTAAAATTCAGACAAAAAAGAGCAGCTGAGGATATTAAATTAAATGTATTGATCGGTTCACTTGAATATCTTTTCAAACCAGACATTCATAGAAACCGAATTCAAATAAAAAACATGATTAGAGAAAATACAATCCTTCGATCAAATAAAACCGATATTCTCCTCATTTTCGCAAATTTACTTGATAATTCAATTTACTGGATTGAGCAAAGTTCACCCGAAATCCGAATAATTGAATTCCGAGCAAAGGAGGATAAGGATAAAATTATTATCCAAATCGCAGATAGCGGACCTGGAATTGATTCAAGTGAATATGATTTAATTTTCGAAACAGGATGGTCACAGAAGTATGAAGGTACAGGACTCGGGCTGTCAATTGTGAAAGACATCGTGGAATCTTATGGTGGGAAAATTCATGCTGATAGAGATGAAGTGCTAAATGGTGCATTATTCGAAATTGAAATGCCATTTAAAGAAAATCGAGAGAAGAAAAAATGATGCTATTAAATGTGTACCATGTCGAAGATGACGACGATGCAATAAAAACCATTAGTGATTCGTGTTGTCTCGTAAATTCACAATTTGAAAAAGAATTCGGAAAAGAAAATTCCGTTGAAATAAAATATTTTAATATCAGAAGTTTTGAAGAATTTCAAACTCAACATAAGGAATTAGAAATTGATATACTTATTATTGATCTTAAATTAGGGCCAGAACTTAAAAATCTAAATGGTTTAAAATGCCTCTATTTAATCAAAGATAGAGAAATTATCCCTGTAGTTATTTTTTCAGCGTATACTACTGAAATCCCTGAAGATAAAGAGTTAGAGAGATTAATATTCACGACTGTTCCAAAAGGAGTTCAGGATACTGAATTATTAATAAAAACCCTAAAACACGTTTTTGGTTTGAAATATTATTACAAACATCAAAAAAATCGAATATTGGGAGAATTTGAGAAAATTACTCTTGAAACATTCAGTGAATTAATGAAAGAAGATGAGTTTCTCAAAGTAGATACGAATTTATTTGCTATTTTAGCAACAAGCAGATTGACTTCATTATTATTAAATTCCCCCCCGAATGATCAAAAGACTTTCCCCCCTGAATCAATTTTTATCTTTCCTCCTCTCGAATTGAAAACAATTTCACAATCGTCTGTGATGTTGGGGGATTTTCTTAATTTTACTGATGAGAGAAAAAGGGAATCTTTATGGGTGGTCTGTTCGCCTTCTTGTGATCTGATTTTTGAATCTACAAGAAAACCAAAAATTCGAGAGATTTTACTACTAAGATGCTACGAATCACCAAAACAAATATGGAAATATGAACGTTTAGGTGATACAGATAGAAATAGCGCACTTGATGATCTTTTTGAAAATAGAACCTGTAAAGTCATTAAAAGTCCACCTAAAATTTTTGGTGTGAATCATTTATTTATTTATTTTAAGGATTACACGACTATTCAATACAATACAGTCATTGAAGGATTCTCAAACGGTAGTTGGAAAAAGGTTGCAACACTTGCGACACCGTATGCAGAAAGTCTTCAACACATGTTTGTTCATGATTTCTCGAGAATAGGAACACCAGATACCCCAAATAGAAAAGCGGAGAGTGAATGGTTAGACCAATTTAAAAAACAGAATTAATTTTTTTATGGAAAAAAATCTCAATAAGTAATTAATCAAATCCATTCAAATTTATCTCATATTCCACCTTTTCAATCCCGGTGGGAATCCCTGCTGAAAAATTCTTCGCATTAATTCTTGGGAAATCACCCATGACGTTAAACAATGCCTCTTCAATGATCCGGAATCGCATCTTCTCATATTCCTCATTGTGATGGGGAGAATATCCAATGTGAACAAGGGCGGATTCAAATTTATCAAGAGCCTCACCATCTTTAACCAGGAGATTCCGGCAAGCCTCAATAATGCCAGGAAGCGTCAGCGCAGCACCCCCCTCTTCCCGAAGCCTCACCCCAAAAAAGAATAATTTTCCGTTCTCCGGGGGATCCAGCTGCTCAATCCCATTGATATGAAAAATCCTCCCACGCGAGGATGTAGTTGCTTTCACTTCAACAGAACATCCCGACCATTCAAAATCATGACGGCTCCCGAAGGGTCCCTGCCATCTTTTTACTGCTTCTATGGGTCCAACTTCCGGGATCAGTTTTTCAGTCAGATAACGAATCTCGGCAAACAGCCCGATCACTTCATTCCTTGAAAGAAGATTCTGTGGGATCTGTCCCCAGAACCTCCGCCACTTCGCCAAAACGGAATGAGTAATTTCTGCCGGAGATTTGATCCCCTTCACGATTTCTGAAATTATTTCACTAGCGATAAGATCGAAACCCGAATACCCGGCGGGATCGAGGCAGATGAGATCAATATATCGCGAAGGGGATTGACCGTGAACATTCAGTTCACGGGTTTCAACCTGAATTCCCCTGCTCTGCCGGTCTTCAAAAGCAGAATCTTCAGCTTTGATCTGCACCAGAATATGCCGCTGGTTTTCCGAATTGAGTGCACAAAATACCTGAACAGAAAGTTCTGGTGCGGATGGTTTGGCAGTAAGATTCTCCCCCGTGGGTAGATTTGTCTCCAGAAGTGCCCAGAGTTCAGGAGAAATTTTTGCCATCCGGACTATCTCCCTTCGACCGTGCCGGAGACGAATTCAATTACCGGCTGAGGATGTTCGGATTTCGGGAATGAAAATGCCAGGCCAAGAAGATCGCATGCCGCAGGATCATCCGGATTATCAAAAAGGGGGATGCGGTTTCCATCAGGAAGTGCATCATACCCGGAATACCGGCTTATCGGGTAGAGAAGCAGCAGACCCTCTTCCTTTGGCCGTTGTGCCCGCGTTGCTTTACGGCTTTTCACTCCGGCTTTTATTGCTTCATCCATCCGATCCCGCTGATCTTTTGAAAACCCGGTGGCTTCATCACGGGAATCACTGATGACACCAAGGCGATCGGTATTTTTTATACGGGAACGGCTTATCTGCCAGATTGTCTTTCCTTTTATCCCCCACGTGGCTTTCCCGAGTTTCTCATCCGGGGTATTTCTACCCCGAATCGCAACAGTCCAGTGTTTTAATTCACTGTGCCCCAGCTGCTTTTCGATATACGCGGCTATGAGGGACGGAGAAAATTCCACGGGTTCACCAAGGATCTGATATTTCCTGATAAAGGAGAGAACTTTTTCTGCGCTGACACCGGACCAGACCGGTCCCTTGTCGTCATCGAGATTTGGCCTACCAAGGTCTGATAGAAAATCCTTAAGAGTTTTGAGATTCGCATCTTCCTGCTTTTTGAGAAGATCCGGCTGGCTCAATGGGAATTTTACG
>DLXM01000258.1 GCA_003448835.1 Bacteroidota bacterium
ATGCCAATTGCAATGCACCTTCACCTGCCTGTTCAACCGATTTTACCACGATCTGATACCTACCCGATGGCGGATACAACTGGACATCACCCGAAACATTGATCTGCTGTCCATGAGCCGGAATAGCTTTAAGTCGCTGCACGGTCGACCTCCAGATCACACAAGAAATCGCAGCACTTTCATCTTTTAGCGTAAAATACATGTGTCCGCTGGCACTGGTCGTGGGCTGACTCACCTCACCGGTCACTGAAATCCCCGAAAACTCACCCTCAAGCAAGTCTTTAATCTGCCAGGTTAATTCAGAAACAGTGGGAGTGGTGTTTCGATTTTTCATAAGCGCAAATTAATAAAAAACTCTGAGCATCCTTACTTTATCCTTACTCAACATTGGGGTATATTTATTGAAATATCCTGCGGATCTAAAGTCGTTACTTCGGCCCCGCAAATCCTTAATCGAAAATTGTTGAATCTATCATGAGCTTAGCACCCGATTGCCTAATTAAAAATGTCAGACCAGTTAACGCAACTACCATATCTAAAGATCTGGTCGATATTCGAATCAAAAACGGTAAAATCATTGAAATTGGGTCTGATCTGACCGCTGAGTCACACGAAAAAGCAACTGATTTTAAAGGTGCATACCTCTCAGGAGGGTGGATGGATATGCATATTCATTTACGGGAACCCGGATTCGAACATAAAGAAACGATAAAAACCGGTTGTAACGCGGCAGCATTTGGTGGATTTACCGCAGTGGCTTGTATGCCGAACACGAATCCACCAATCCATACGCGCGATGTAGTCGAATATATTATCAAGAAATCTCAGGATTTACCGGTGGATGTATATCCAATTGGGTGTGTTTCTAAGGATAGAAAAGGTCATTCTATTACCGAAATGGCTGATTTAAAAGAGGGTGGTGCGGTTGCTTTTAGTGATGATGGAGACCCTGTTTTTGATAGTAAATTGATGCGAATTGCTCTCGAATATGCCTCGATGCTGGATATGCCGATCATAAATCATGAGGAAGATCTTGCACTTTCCCGTCCCGGACACATGCATGAAGGTAGAACTTCCACCAAACTCGGTCTCGCCGGAACCCCATCCATTGCCGAAGAAGTCATGATCGCACGAGATATTCTTCTTGCTGAGTTGACAGGTGGACACGTGCATGTGGCGCATATCAGCACCCGAAATGGCGTCGATTTAGTTCGTCAGGCTAAGAAAAAGGGAATTAACGTCACAACTGAAGTATGTCCGCATCATTTCGATTTAACAGATGCAGAAATTGAACGGCGAGATTTTGACACCAATTGTAAGATGCATCCGCCGCTGCGGTCGGCTGATGACGTTCAGGCTATGATCGAAGGACTCAAAGATGGTACCATTGATGCCATTTGTACCGACCATGCTCCGCATGCAATCGAAGAAAAAGAAGTTGAGTTTATTTATGCACCCAATGGAATTATTGGTCTTGAAACGGCCTGGGGAGTATCTGTGCGGCAATTACTGGATTCCAAAGCATTAACGTTACCAACGTTGATTAGCAAACTCGTTGATAATCCGCGAAAAATCCTGAGACTGGATGTACCACAGATCCGAATCGGTGAACCAGCAAATTTCACCATTTTTAATACCGATGAGCATTGGGAATTCACGCGCAAACATGTTCATTCAAAATCGGCCAACACCCCGTATATCGGCACTCAAATGCACGGCAGGGCGTTGGCGATTTATAACAAGTCCAGACTGGTGATTAACGAAATCTAACGTTATTCGACCGAGTGTGACGTAATGGTTGCTTTTCCGGCTGGATTTCCGTTCACAGTCATTTCAGCTGTATAAGCCATATTTACACCACCCGATTCCGTCCAATCTGCAAACGTTGTAACCGATTCCATTTCTTGCCCGGCCGTTTGATTAAACTCTTTTACGATAAGTTTTGCAGGAAATCCTGTTTCAGTATTTAAGTAAATGGTCATGTCCAAATCCGGAAAGAACAACATGGCCAATCCATTTTCATCCATTCCGGTAAATTCAACCGAGGTATCATCACTTCCGAAAGCGACGGCTAAATAATGACGGTTCAATTCATTTTCAAGTCCCTCCACTTGTGCAGCCGGTAATTGTTGCTGGTTTGGTCCCATCCGCATGACTCCGGTGCCATTTTCATAAGCAACGGTAATTAGACCCTGAGCAGTATTTAGCTCCTGAATCAATCTTCCCGGGAAGGTCATCGTGATCTTTGCATCAATATTCATCCCACTTACTGCGATTACACCGTTATAGACAACGGTGTTAGAATCTTTACCTCCAGGCAATAATGCACTTGTCATCTGATTCAGGTATTTGCGTCCTGTCTCGGTGTCACCGGCAGGTTCGCTACGGACAACTTCAGGCCTTGGAATAGTGATATCAATAACATTGACATCGCCAAGTGACTCCAATTGATCGCCCATTTCATTTTCGTTACCTACGATGAGTACCTTTAGTGCATCCGGACGCAAATATTCACGTGCAGCCTGGTTAACTTGCTCAACTGTCGCGGACTGAACTTCAGCAATATATTTATTGAATGCGTCAGCAGGGAGGCCAAAATATTCATTCGATACACGCTCATTTAGAACTGCAGCGCGGCTGGTGTATCTGAATACCAAAGTATTTAAGATTCGGTCTTTTGCAGCGTCCAATTCACTTTGAGTAACACCATCCTGATACATTCGTTGGATTTCATTTTTCGTAGCTGCAACCGCATCGGCTGTGTTCGCGCTGGCTGTACTTAAAGTCACATAAAATGGTCCCTCGTACAACGGATTACTGATGTAGGCACCACCAGCGTCGTAGGCCAGACCTAAATCAGTACGGATTACTTGTAACAGGCGACCAGAAAATCCACCACTCAAGATTTCGTTCATAAGTTGCAGCGAAGAGTAATCAGGATTACTTCGCAATCCACCGATATGCCCAATAAAAATGTTGCTCTGATTTACATCATTTTTGGCAACAAAATTTACATTGGATTCGAATTCGTAATTTATATCCGGCAGGTTCAATTCATTAGCTGTTCCTGCTGGAATCGAATTAAATGCTTGCTCCAGTTTAGTGCGCATTTCAGCACTGTCAAAATCGCCAATGACACTGATCATCATGTTTTGTCCGACCATGACGCGACGATGAAACTGCTGCATATCTTCTTTTGTGATGGCATCGACATGTGCAAGTTCGATTGTTCGGGCATAGACTGATTCTTTTCCGTAAATCAGATTGTAAAACTCTCGACTTGCAACAGCACCGGCATTGTCATTTCTTCGTGTTATACTGGAGCGTAACTGAGTTTTACTCACGTCAATTCGGTTGTCAGGGAATGCCGGATTGCGAATGACATCCAAAAATATCGGAAGCATTTCATCGAAATCTTCTTTTAGGATGTTCATTGCTGCTCTGCCGGATGTTAGTCCGAATGATGTTTCAACACTGGCTGCCTTCGATTCAAGGAAAGCATTTAACTGCTCGTAAGGCCAATTGGTTGATCCACCACTACGGATTAAGTCACCAGTTAAACTGGCTAGTCCAATTTTATCAGCAGGATCCATAAAAGATCCAGCACGAATCAGAGCAGAAACTGAAATCAGCGGTAGTTCGTTATTTTCAACCAGGTAAAATTTGATTCCGTTATTTAATTCAAATGTCGTTACATCCGGCATTTGAAATTGATTGATTTCCGGAAATTCGAGTTGGTCGTGAGTTTTTTGAGCGTAAAGAGATGATGTCGCCAACACCAACATCATGGTCACTGCAAATAATATTCTTTTCATAATCATGTTTTTTGAAGGTGTTAATTAGCGTCAGCTGTTGAGTTATTGCGGACAATTCCAACAGTTCGTTGGTTGTTATTCATGTATTGGTTCGCAACCCGATTGATATCTTCAACAGTAACTTCCTGCATTTTTTGAATGTCAGTAAATACTTTTCTCCAATCGCCCTGCATTCCTTGTGCAGTACTTAAAAGATTCGCGATACCCGTGTTATTGCCGAGTTGTCGCAGTAAAGAAGCACGTCGGGATGTAATTACACGATCAAGTTCTTCTTGAGTTATACCGTCAGATTTAACTTTTTCAAGCTCTTCGTCGATTGCAGATTCAAGATCTTCAATTGCAACATCCTGATTTGGTATGGCAAATGTCAGAAATAAGGAAGTATGTTTGGATCCGGGATACCCCGTTAATCCCTGCATTCCCAGTGCGAGCTTTTTCTCATCTACAAGTACTTTTTGCATTCGAGAAGATCTTCCTTCAAATAAAACACCTGCCAGCAAGTCGATTAAAAGTGCATCAGGATGATTTACTCCGACTCCTTTATATCCCATGATGAAAAGTGGCTGACTTGGATCATCGATCACAAATCGTCGCTCACCTCGTTGTGGTGGTTCTTCCACATACATCGGTGGAGCAGGTTCACCTTGTGGGATATCACCAAAATAGGATTCAGCAAATTGAATCATTTGTGTTGGATTTACATCACCCACAATAACAATGGTCATGTTCGAGGGGACATAATATTTTTTATAAAAATCCAGAGCATCGGCAATCGTTGTGGCTTCGATGTCGGATGGCCAGCCAATTAATGCATCACGATAGGGGAGCGCGGTATAAGCAACCGCCAAAAACTCTTCTAATAATCGTCCAATTGGACTTGAGTCAGTGCGCATTCGTCGCTCTTCGAAAACAACATCTTTTTCGACGTAAAATTCACGAAGCACAGGATCTTTAAAACGCTCGGCTTCAAGTGAGAACCAAAGTTCGGCTTTATTTTGTGGAAGAGAGTAGAAATAGACCGTGAAATCTGTGGATGTTCCCGCGTTGAGTCCGACACCACCCGCGCTTTCAATAATTTGTGAAAATTCGTTGCTATTTACGTATTGTTTAGCTTCTGCTTCTAAATCATTAAAACGTGCAAGCAGTGAATCAGCACGATCCATGTTTGGTTCAGGACTTCTAACTTCGCGTAGCCACTTAGAGTAGGTTGCATCTACTTCATCGAGTACAATTTTTTCGGCATCCCAATTATTAGTTCCGATGCGGGATGTACCTTTGAATGCCATGTGCTCAAAAATGTGTGCAATTCCGGTGCGACCTTTGGGTTCATCAACACCACCTACATTAACGTAGGTCATGAAAGTTGCAACCGGCGCAACATCGCGTTTGACAACTATGACTTTTAATCCGTTGTCGAGTGTGTGTTCGGTGACATTTTGTTCGAATAATTCCAGACTTTGTGCGGATACTTGCGTAGTTGCAAGCAGAATACACAACGCTGAAAAGATGTAGGTAATTTTTCTCATGTTTGAATCACAATAATTAGTGTAGTTAGTTTTTGAATTAGCAGGCTCAATCTGAGCAATGATTATTCAGATTTTAAAGCTCGGAATATCGACTTAGAATGACAAATTAAATAATTCTTATGGACTTTTAGTTCCACAAAAACTTTATGATGTAAAGGTCTTATCTTTGTTTCGTGAAAACTACTACGGAACAGTTTCATAATCTATTGGCAATTGAATCAGCAACATCGTTGTGTTCGGTGGCGCTGCGTTCGGGAAAAGTTGTGTGTCAGATGTCAACGAATGCCATCGGGAGGCATTCTTCGGCGATTTTTACTCAGTCGCAG
>DLXM01000347.1 GCA_003448835.1 Bacteroidota bacterium
GCTCCATCACCGGTAAAAGCAAAAACGACTTGTTCTTCTTTGTTTAATGTAGCTGCAAGTGCGAGTCCGTCACCGACCGGTAACATAGCACCCAGGTGAGAAATCATGCCAACAATTCGATGTTCTGGAATTCCAAAATGAAAAGAGCGTTCACGACCTCGCGTATATCCATCTTTTTTGCCGAAAAGTTGACAGAAAAGGGGATATAGCGGAACATTTCTGGTTGTAAATACCCCAAGATTTCTGTGCATCGTTAGGATGTAGTCGTTTTCGGTAGCAGCTAGTGTTGTTCCAACTGCAATTGCTTCCTGCCCAATTCCGGAAAACCATTTCGATATTTTGTTCTGCCGCAACAAGATAAGCATGCGTTCTTCGATGGTACGTGGCAATTGGAGTGCTTTATAGTAATCAATTGCTTCACTTCTTGATAAATTTAGGCCGGGGACTTTCATTATGGTTATAAATGTTCGTATATTTATTGTTCTGTAAAACAAACGCTGTAGATGATTTCATCTCTGCTAAGTGAAACAGAAATGGCAAGACAGATTTTAAGGATTTTATTGCGTAATTAAATATTCTTTTTGGAATTATTTTTTACGAAATTATCTTTCAGAATGTATTGTTGTTAAAAAGTTAACATCCGTTTACCTTTTAAGGCGAATAGAAGAAATTGAACATTTATGTATTACGTTTACTGAATTATCAGTTCCTGAAAGTCCAATACGGAAAGCCCGCAGGTAACACTGCAACCCAAGGCGACTTCGTATCTGGTATAGGTTCGTTGTGCTCATTTGAGTCTAACGTACGTACCTGGTACAGCAAGTTGCTTTTTTCATTTTATGACCAACCCTCAGGCACCAGCTGGTGTCGGAGTCATCAATTCACACTTATATCTAACAGGTAGGGGTAAATGAAAGCATTAGGTAGACAAATTCTTGTAGAATTCTACGACTGTGACGCTGACGTTATTAATGACGTAACAATGGTCGAAGAAATTTTACTGACCGCAACGCGGGCTGCCAAAGCAAGTATCATCTCTCACAATTTTCACAAGTTCAGTCCACATGGCATTAGTGGAACTGTAGTTATCGCCGAATCACACGTAGCTATTCACACCTGGCCGGAATACAATTATGCGGCTGTGGATATCTTTACATGCGGAGAAACTATTGATCCATGGATTATTCAAGAGTACATCAAAGAACATTTCTTTTCTAAGAATGTATCAAGCATGGAAATGAAACGTGGAATGTTTAAAGTCGGTCCAGGCGAAGAACTACTCTTTAAGCCAAAAAATTCCGGCGCTGTAAAAATTCTGAACTGAAATCTCTTATTAAATTATTAGTAAAATGACAGGTTTAACCAACCAAATGGTACGCACTCCAAATATCTATTCATTGGTAAGGGGTAAAGGAGAGGCACGAATGCCTCTTAATGCGTTTGACATGGCCTTATTGGATGCAGGTGTAGGCGATACAAATCTTGTTCGAATGAGTAGTATTGTTCCTCCGGCTTGTAAACAAGTTCGTGAGATTATCTTGCCTAAAGGTGGACTCATTCCTATAGCTTATGCACAAATTGGATCAACGACCCCGGGTGAAATCATCTCAGCTGCTATTGCAGTTGGTATCCCTGAGGACGATTCTGAGCCGGGTGTAATCATGGAACATGAAGACACTAAACCCCTGAGTCACGTTGAAGCTACTGTTCGTCAAATGTGTGTAGATGCATTTGAATACCGAAACAGAAAGTTACGCGAAGTGAAATCATTGGGTATTGAATACACCGTCAAAGAGTGTGGTGCAGTATTCGCTGCGGCAGTTCTTTGGTACGAATAAGGAGTTACACGGATGCCTTTTCAATATCTTGAGTATTACAATGGCACAACGGGACTCTCCGTTGGCGTGAACAAGGTTTTGTTTTCAGAACAAACTCCCTTTCAAAAAGTTGAAGTTTATGAAACAGATACCTGGGGAAACCTGATGACCATAGATGGTATGGTGATGTTATCTGAAAAAGATGAATTCGTTTACCATGAAATGATTGCACATGTTGCTTGTTTCTCTCACCCGAATCCAAAACGTGTGTTAATTATTGGTGGAGGTGATGGGGGAACTGCACGTGAAGTCCTAAAACACCCGAGTGTTGAACATGTTGATATGGTCGAAATTGATGAAGCAGTTGTACGCGCATCAAAGCTACACATGCCGAATGTCGGAGATTTCTCAAATCCAAAACTTCATGTGCTTTATGAAAACGGTTTAACTTTTGTGGATGATATTCCTAACAAATATGATGTGATTATCATAGATGGATCTGATCCGGTTGGACCGGCAGTGGATCTTTTCAAACAGGAATTTTACGATAAATGTTATGCTGCACTATCTGAAAATGGTGTTCTGACGGGACAGACTGAAAGTCCATGGGTTCCCGGATATCATGAAAGCATGCAGTCGGTTTTTGGGGCTCTAAAAAATGCATTCGATCTATCAAAAATGTATTTAGCATTTATCCCTTTGTATCCGACCGGAATGTGGTCTATGGCTTACGCAAGTAAGGGTATTGACCCATTGTCATCTGAAGTCATTGAAAGAGTCCAGAAGGGACTTGCAAGCTTCGGCAGTTCTCTTAAGTATTATAATAAGGATATTCACACCGCCTCATTTGCTCTACCAGGATTTGTTAGGGAAATAATTGAATAACCGATAATTTCCTTCCATCGTGAAGGCAATTAAAATTATAATTTTCGTATTTCAAGGATTGTTTGTCCTTACTCAATCGGGTATAGGACAACAATCCTTTTTTAATATCAGTGATCTGCAAAATTCGGATACTGTTGAACTGCGAATTCCATTTGATTCTAGTTCCACAAATAATTCACTTGATCTTAAAATAGTACAAGAACTGGTTGATTCGGGTTATTTTGACGTGGAATTAGATTCGACTTTTCGTGAGGATGAGAATATTGTTTACAAAATTAACCTAGGTCAAAGATATAAATTAACAGAGCTTTTTATTCAAAGCAACATTGATACACTTAGATTTCACAGGGATGAATATTTCGATGTCGTCAATATAAAGTCTTTTATCCAAGGTCAATTGTCTTCTAACGAGCGAAATGGTTATGCTTATTCAACAATTTCAGTCTCGAAAATCGAAAAAAGTGATGAGAATACTATCAAGGTCTACTTAAATCATGAATTGGGACCCCTCATTAAAATAAATAGCCTCTTTTTTAATGGTAACCAGCAATTATCCGATGCATATTTAGTTAAACTTACTCGTTTTGATACAAATTCAATTTTTTCACCTTCGCAATATTCAGATATTGAAATAACTCTTCGAAATAGTTTATTTATTCAGGATGTCAGGCACTTAGGGATTATTAAACAAAAGGATGAGTATTATTATGGATTTGAAGTGACTGAAACCCGATCCAGCAGCTTGGATTTAATAGTCGGATATGAACCTGATGCTGCAAAAGGAAGTAAATTTGTTGGGAATGGGAGTCTTCGGTTAATCAATTTATTTTCTGAAGGTAGTTTAGCCTGGCTTGAGTTTCAGAAATTAACAGGTTCCGACTCAAGATTAAACTTTGAATACGATCAATTTTGGTTTAATCGGGTTCCTGTTCAAGTAGGTACCAAATTTCGGTTTACTCAGCGAGATAGTTCATATCAAAAAATTAGTACCAGATTCTCGACTTCAGTCATGTTAGGCGATAATTATTCTGTAGGAGCTTTTGCAGGGTATAATTCCACTCGAGGTGTAAATTCTAATGTAATGGGAAATACCGCCAATAATGGTGAAATTGAGGGTGGGATCAGTTTAGAAATTTCAGATCTGGATCGAAGAATTTCTCCTACAAATGGATACATAATTAATATCGGATTATCCACAGGTTTAAAAAAAATACATTCCAATTTAACATCAGAATACCCCAGAAAACGATTTGCCAAACAATCGATAAACTTAAGTACTCAAGTTTATCGAAGAGTATCTAACCAGGTAATATTTACATCCACCATAAACACATCTTATTTGAAAATGGATCAATATTTTGATGATGATTTATTTGTTTTTGGTGGGACAAAAAGTATGAGAGGTTACAGAGAAGAACAATTTCGATCCAGTTCTTATGTTTGGGGTGATACTGAATTGAGATATTTGATTGATGATATTTCATATTTATTCGTTTTTGGAGCAGTGGGATATCATCAATATCCGATAGATCATGTGTTGAATAATCAATTGCAAGCCAATCAATTACTGTATAGCAGTGGATTCGGATTGAATTATAAAATAAGAATTGGGCTTTTGAAACTTACCTATGCTGTGGGAAGTCAGGATCAATTAATGAATGGTAAAGTTCATTTTGGTATCACGAACTTTTTCTAATTGAATATAGGATGTGATCAAGTGCGAAATAGCTCCCAAATAAAACTCCTAAAACTACCAATGCTGGTAGTGGATTCCATATAATAAATCCACCTAATACGCCTAGAACCGCACCCAGATATTTGATATAATTAAGCTGATCTATCGTTGAATCTTTGATCAATTCTTCAAGTCTGCCTTCGTCATAGTTATTCAGGTTATCTTCAATAATTGATCTAAGATTAATTCGCTGAAGGATATCATAAATACCTGTAATCAAATATTCCTCAATACGATCGCGATGTTGCGAAATTTCATCTGGAATTGCAAGAATAGTGTTATTAAAGCTGCTTCTATGCTCGTAAATAGTGCTTGGGACTGATAAGATAGCCTGATCAATAATTGAGGAAATTTGATCTTTTCGTAGGTTTTTGTAGACTTTGAACACATATTTTTCGAAGGTTTTTTCCTGAAATGATCCGTCAATATGATTTAAAAGTACTTCTGATATATTATTCCTGACCTCAACCTGAGACAAATATTCACTTACTGCTTCCGTCAGAACTTTAAAAAGCTCATCTCTAAATTCTTCGTCATTACCAAGATTTCCAATTCCATGTTCAATTTCTTTAATAACTGATGATAGAATGCCGGATTCCACAAGTTTCACCCTGATCTGGTCCGGATTAATCAAATTTTTATTAACGGCATTAGATAATTTTATCGCAATGACGTTTTTCTGTGCCGGAACTAATCCTTGACCTAATAAAGGTCTTTTTTCCTGAGGTCTGAATAGCATAATGATTGCTACA
>DLXM01000108.1 GCA_003448835.1 Bacteroidota bacterium
TGAGTGTGATCACTTTCAACTTCAGAAAGTATTAAAATATCCGGACCATTACCGTCATTAAATTGTGATAAAATTGAGACTGCATTGCTGATCTTTGTGTATACATGTCTGGGAGTGTATACATCAGGCTTATAATCATCAAATACAGCTATTCCATCTGCATCAAACAGATTTTCTATGTTGTATACAACGACTGTATATGATGAATCTGTTTCGGATGATTGGATTGATCCGGAGCAGGCAAAAACCATTAATGATAAAGTAATGCTGAGAAATCTGTTCATAAAAGCAGGGTCAATTGAATTTTAAAAATCCAAAAATATGCATTTATGTCGACTTTTATCTTAATATCTGGATTTAGATGCTAATCGCTTTTGAAGAGCAACGATTTCGTTTTCTAAAGTACCGATTCTCTTTCTAAGTGATAAAAGTTCGTTGACAAAATCACCCTGCGCAAACATTTCAGTGTTCTCTGCAGCTTCTGAATGCCCTTCATTATGAAGTTCAATAAGCTTCTTATTATGATCAAACAACCAGTTGAAATCAATCCCTTTACACGTATTAAGTATTGAATTGATATCAATTGTACCCCTTTTTCGATGCATTGAGAGCGTACTTGGTTTAATTTCCAGTTTCTTTGCAAGCTCTGCATCAGTAGAAAGTTCGTATGCTACTTTTAGTTTATTGAAGATTAAATTCACATTACGTGAATTTTTATTGGAATCATTCACAAATTGTGATATAATTAGTTAGTGTTGTCCGGTTTTGATGCGGCTAACATCAAAACCGGGTTAAAAACAGCTCTTAAGGTAAAGCCGTGTCCAACATCTCCCGGAGCGGTTTTACCTTTTTTATTCCCGCAATTTAGTAAATCTGATTAATTAATCAGCACATCTTTTACTTGAGATTGAGTTTTTTAGCACTCCCATTACTTTATTTTAGAAAATTGGAATGTTTTTCGATCGAAAAATGGTTTATTTGGGTAATAAGCTCTCAATATAAATACCGCGTTAATGTACACTATTATTTTTTTAACACTAATTATGCCAAATTTACAGACTTCAGATGAAATTAAACTAAAACAAGTAACATTTGGGGCCGGTTGTTTTTGGTGTGTTGAAGCAATCTATGAAAACCTGGAAGGTGTTTATAATGTGGAGTCCGGGTATTCAGGCGGTCATGTAGATAATCCATCTTACCAACAAGTTACCTCTGGCCGAACGGGTCATGCTGAGGTAATTCGATTTGATTATGATCCATCAGTCATTACTTATGAACAATTATTGGAAGTCTTCTGGCATACACATGATCCAACGACAAAAGATCGTCAGGGTAATGATGTCGGTCCACAATATAGATCGGTAATTTATTTTCATGATGACGAACAAAAAAATGTCGCACTTGAATCTAAAAAAAGAACCAATGCCTCCGGATTATGGTCGAGATCTATCGTTACGGAAATATCCCCTCTTATTAATTATTACACCGCTGAAAGTTATCATCAGGATTATTTCGAGAATAATCCAAATGCCGGATATTGTTCAATTGTAATTGCTCCGAAAGTAGCTAAATTCAAGAAAGAATTTTCACATCTTCTCAAGAAAAACTAAAACCATCCGGACTCATATCTTCTGTTCATGACAACCTGTGTAACCCTCAATTTATTTAGTTATCACTACTCATTGAACAGAATCGCCATCCGTAACATTAGCTTAACAATATCTTAACACAGTTATAACTATTCGTTAACACTACAAGGGTGCATGTCTGACTAACTTTGTGCAACTGAAATTCCGAAGCCAAAATGGGATTTCAATAATGTGCAAAACAAACAGACATGAATACTTACAAAATAAAAATGATATTGGCGCTACTGATATTCGTAGCGGGGATTAGTGAGGTTGATGCACAAAAGGGAAAAGTAAGCGGAACAATTATTGATAATAGTTCCGGTGAACCTTTAATCAGTGCAACAGTCAGCATAACAGGAACATCCAGAGGTGTGGTGACCGATTTGGATGGAAAATATAATCTGGACAATCTTGATGCCGGATTGTATTCAATTAGTGTGAGTTATATCACATATACCCAAAAAACGATTACTGATGTTCGCGTAACAGCTGGAGAAACAACAATACTGAATGTTGCGTTGGATCCGGAAGTCGCTCAACTAAGTGAAGTTACTGTTTCAGCGGAGTCGATTTTAAATAACGATGCAGCTTTACTGCGCTATCGTCAAAAATCAATTGCATTTACGGATGCATTATCTGCTGAAAGTATTTCCCGAACGGGGGGAAGCGATGCGGCATCCGCGATGAAAAAAGTCACCGGTGCAACGGTTGTAGGCGGAAAATACGTATATGTCCGTGGACTCGGAGACAGATATTCAACAACTCAGTTGAATGGACTGGAACTACCAACCAGTGATCCGGATAAAAAAGCGTTTCAATTAGATCTCTTCCCTTCTCACCTTCTTGAGAATATTGTCACATTAAAAACTTTTACTGCTGATAAACCCGGAAATTTCTCCGGTGGCTTAGTTGATATCAGCACAAAAGGTATTCCGGATGATTTATATGTGACTTTATCATTCAAACAAGGATACAATACTCAATCTTCATTTAATGACATCCTTTTAGGTGAAAAAAGTGATTTGGATTGGTTAGGTATGGATTCCGGTTACCGAAATGAACCAGGTCCTGTTGCATCCAGACCAACTGGTGAGTTTCCAAGTGAAACTCAAGCCAGATTCAATTCTGAAATTGCGCAAGATTTAGATTTTATTGCAAAATCATTTAATTCCCCTTTTCTACCCGATTATAACGGTGTTGGACTAAATCAGTCCTACTCATTCGGTTTAGGTAATCGTCATTATTTAAATGACAAAATTCAGTTGGGTTATTCTGCAAATTACTCCTATAGCATGAATAATTCTTCCTATTCCGATGGTAGAAATTCACGATTTGAATTATTAGGGCAATATGAAGAATCTGACGTGCTTTCACCAAGTTTGGATTTGAATGATGTAAAAGGTTCTCAAGCAGTTGATTGGGGATTTCTTGGTTCATTTGGCCTCATAATTGGCTCTTATAACAAGATAAATTTTAATTACCTCAAGACTCAAAGTGGTGAAAATACAGGTCGATATTTATCAGGTTATTGGGAGCAATTTAATTCCGATGATATTGAATATCGTTCACGCGTCAATCAATTTGTTGAAAGAGATTTACAATCGTTTCAACTATCCGGAAATCATAGTTTCAGCATCCTTAAAGATATGCGGCTTGACTGGAATTCTGCCATTCAGACCAATGGTCAAGAGCAACCTGATTTGAGATTCATTGCTTCTGAGGCCCGTATGCTTAAGGATAATAATGGCGTGATTGTAGATACCTTACTTGGGAATCCAAGTTCACAGTTTCCACGCCCAGCGCGTTTTTTCAGAAACCTGAATGAAAACAAGTACTCAGGCACTGTTGATTTAACGATCCCTGTAAACTTTGGATCTCGCACATTAAAATTCAAAACAGGTGGACTCTACGAATATACTCAGCGTGATTTCAGGGAACGTCGTTATGAGTATCAACAAGGTAGAGGATTTAGTTTAACACAATTCGGATCTGAAGCCGAATACTTGAATAGTGTTGGTGTAATTGGTTACGACAATAGAGACCGAGCTGAAATTGGTAACTATGTTGTTTCAGCTACAACCGACAGAAGTAGTTATGATGCATCTCAAACCATTCAGGCTGGTTATGCAATGTTCGATTTGGATCTCACACGTAGTCTTAAATTAGCTAGTGGTGTTCGATATGAAATGACAGATTTAAGATCTACAAGTAGAGATTCAACGTTAGTTAGTTCTGATCGTTTTGGAAAAATTAAACAAAATGATCTTCTGCCATCAGTTATTCTGATTTACACGGCATCTGAGAAATTTGTTTTTAGAACTGCGTTTTCACGAACACTTGCACGACCTACGTTCAGAGAAATGTCCCCTTACGTTTCATTTGATTTCGTTGGTGATAACTTGTTCCGTGGCAATGCAAATCTGGAGAGAACACTTATCAGCAATTATGATCTGCGTTGGGAATGGTATCCCGGATCAACTGAAATGATTTCTGCAAGCGTTTTTTATAAGGATTTAGCAAATCCTCTGGAGCGAGTTCTTCGTTTTGATATATCTCAAAATGCTGAATCAATTCAGAATGTTGACAAAGGGAAAGTCTATGGATTTGAAATTGAAATCCGTAAGAATTTGGGGAATCTACTTGATGCATTAAAAACAGTTGATATTACTGCAAACTATGCATGGGTTCAATCAGAGGTTAACATCCCTGAAGCAGAATTGATTCAATCCAGACAAACTCAGCAGAATCCGGCCACAACACGCCAACTCGCTGGACAATCACCTTATGTCATAAATATTGACATCGATTATTACAATACGAAATATGCATTTTCAACAAATCTAAGTTATAACAGCTTCGGTGATCGCTTGAGCAGGGTTTCTCAAGGTTCGGCACCTGATGTTTTTGAACGAAGTTACGATACGTTGAATGCTAATTTTCAAAAAAATATAGGTAAGAATATTTCATTCACCTTAAGTGCAAACAATATTCTGGATCCAAAAGTAACATATTCACAGCGATTTAAAGGACAAGAATACATCTACCAGCAATACAAAATGGGTAGTACCTATTCGATGGGTATTAAATACAGTTTCAATTAATACCCGGGTTTAATTCATCCAGTACACATTTTCTTATATCCTAAAACCCAAAAACAAAAAAACAAAACATGAAACGATTACTGACTACGATTCAAGTGATGTTTTTGCTCCTGATCGCAACCAATGCGTATGGACAAAACGTCGTCAATGTTACGGATGCCAGCATTAATGCTGGAGATATAGTGTACTGGACTGCTGATAATGTGTACGTATTAGATGGCATGGTCTTCGTTGAAGATGGTGCTGAATTATGGATCG
>DLXM01000334.1 GCA_003448835.1 Bacteroidota bacterium
TTATGTATCATAATATTCATCCCTTAAAAATTGAGTTTAACGGAGAGTCGGTTGGTGAGTCCCAGATACTCGTGTTTCTGAGCCGCGTATCCTACCTGTAACGACTGTCCACTGTTCAAACTATAGCGAAGCGCCGCTCCGGCTCCAAACAACCACATCCGGTCGTCGCCCAATCCCAATTCCGGTAATCCCGCCTGCAAGCTGATCATGTCGTTGTAAAAGGATGCTTCCACGCCCACATTCACACTCTGATTGTTGTCACTCGGACTCAACGCATCGGCCATCACCGTGAACCGGAACATCTCTTTGTCGATCGCATCCCAGGCCAGTCCGACCTGCAACATCAACGGCAATGCATATTCCTTGGTCTCCAGGCGTGCATTGATCCGGTTGTTGTTCCCCTCCGAATTCGGATCGATATCTACCGTTGTGATCAGATCATCACCATCCAGATTCATCTTGCTGCCAAAATTGGCAATGCGGACCCCAAAACGTATCCCATCGAACGGAGTCACGTAGTTGGTACCCACGTCCACGGCAATACTGCTCGAACTCGTGTTCATGATGCGCTCGGTGATATACTTGACCGTTCCACCCAACGTAAAATCAGGGAGTAAATACCGCGCATAACTCAGTCCCACCGCGTACGAGGAAGCACCGAACATCCGGCCCGTACCATCTTGCTGTTCAAACGTGGTCTCTTCCATGTCGTCCATCGTCAAGGCCAGTACGCTCAGTCCCACCGTGCCTCCGGCAGCCGGAATCGCAATCCCAACAAAGGTATGCTGCAGATCAGCGATCCACTGTGAATGTTCTACATACAGTTCTGTAGAGGAAATCCCGGCCAATGCCGACGGATTCCAGTACATTGCTGTTGCATCTTGAACCGTTGCCGTCGTCGCTCCACCCAGTGCCGCTGCGCGCGTACCCACAGGGATCAGTAAAAAGTTTGCCGAAGTCGTCCCTTTTTTCGAAATGATCTGCGCCTGCAACTGCGGTATCATCACACCCGTCATCATCAGACAAGCCAGGACAAAGTATATCGTTTTTCTCATTCTCATTGCCATTTCCTTATTTGATAACCGCAAATTTACCCGTTGTTTCTCCGATTCCTGGTGCTTCTACATGATAAATGTACACCCCGAATGACAGATCAAGGTTGTCTTTGGTAAGCATATTCCAGACATGTCGACCATTATCTATCGAATTGTTCACATTAATTGTCTGAACCAGGTGCCCCGCGACGTTAAAAATTCGAATCGTGCATTGTGCCGGAAGATTTATAAAATGTAATTGCCGTTCTTGTTGCGGACGCACTGGTGTCGGTCGATTTTCAGCAACATTTGTCACGATGTAAGGATTCGGAACAACTTTTATTTGATCTAATTGACTACTGGCAAGTGCCAAATCTTCTTTAGCCAAATTATCAGCACCAATTGTGAACTCATAAACATCAGAGCTTGTAAAACGATTCGCTTGAATCATATCAACACGATCTCCTCCCATCGTTCTGAATATTTTATTGACTTGATGTGGATGAAAACTCAACTTATAAGCCACTTCACCAATATCATTCAAAATCAATATTTCATCACTCATATTAATTTGATTCTCAACATCGAAATAAGCAGCTATCAATGTACTTCTTTCTTCCAAACCTGGTATTTCACGATTTTTTTGTACCGCAAAAGCAACCGGCTTTTGAGTATCGATATCCAGAACACGGACATTCGTTTGAATAGCAGGTATGCGTTTCTGATCACCATTTTCCGTAATCATGATATCAGTCGATTGGCCATAATCTGCTTTTGAATCAAAGCGAATCTCATAGGATCGATCTGAACCTTTTACCGTCTCAGACAATACTGTGACTTCTGACGGCAAATCTGAATCCGTTCTCCAATTTGATTCATAAAGTTTTGAATTCAGATCCGCATTTCGAATAATTACGCGTACCCCTTCAACAACCGGAGAATCCTGTCCATCCAATGATTGTCGATTTGCCAGTAAAATAGTTCCGGTCGTGGTATTTGTCAGTGAGTATGCGTAACCATAAGTTTCCCCGTTTACTGTAGTATCTCGGAATGTGACACGATATGAATTGCTCGCTTTTAACATTTTAGGATCAACAATATCAACCAATACTTCACCGGTGGCAGTACCACTGACTTTACTGACAGATGGCGGCTGTGGACCAACATACCCTGCTGAGTGCCCGGATGGGGTGACACTTACAACATTCACCCCGGCAGTTAACGTACCATCTGGATTGATACTCAAATTAATCGGTGATTCTGAAGGTGAAATCCCGGCTTGAGGTGCCCCGTTGTTATAGGCAACAATCGCGTAGTAATAATTACGTCCATTAATGACGTCTGTATCGATAAAGTAACGTTGTAGTCCGGTGTCATTGCCGAGATAGAAATCCAGGCCATTTATGTCAACCGGATGATTTCCAGTGATACCGTTTACTGCATCAAATTGAGCAATTGGTTTCAGGAACTGTAAGTTACCACGTCCATCGGTAATC
Organism: Bacteroidota bacterium; assembly: GCA_003448835.1. Classification (GTDB taxonomy): domain Bacteria; phylum Bacteroidota; class Rhodothermia; order Balneolales; family HLUCCA01; genus UBA11400. The sequence goes on from DLXM01000334.1 coordinate 2,531, forward strand.
GTTCTTGCGTCAAGAAGTGCCGGATCTGTTGCACGATAAATCTTATACCCTTCAAAATTATTAGGATTAGCTCCGATTCGATCCAAATATCGATCGAAAACAAACTCAGCCAAATCATCCCAATACAAAGTGACGCGTCCATTAGATGGAACCGCTCTAACCAATGGCGGAGGTGGAGCAGTTGCAAACTGATAATTTGCATCATACGCATTAAAAGCCTGATTTAACTGACTTTCAACTAATTCAATATCTGCATTATTTGTTGGCGTATTTGCCTGAGCAGCCGTAACAGCTACTGCAAAACGTTCAATACTACCACGTTGCAACGGGAAAAATGACGAAGTTATAAATTGATCTGTATCCTGGGATGCATCTGGAGCTGCTCCAAAACGACCAGGTAGCATGTGTGTCTGCCATACATCAACATCAGATCCCTGAAGATTTAATCCACCTGCAGGACGGAAAGTAGCAGAAGTAATACCAATCGCATCTGTTTCTCTTACGTCAGTTTTGTCAATATTACTTTCGCCAGGGAAGGCCGTAAACGCACCAGAACTAGGAAAACCATCTCCTTCACCACGAGAACCGGTTCCCTCCAATCCATCAATACCTACATCATCATCAGCAGCTCTCCAATCACCGTTATTATCATAGAAATCTTCCCTGGATTCATCTATCATTGGTGCACTTGTATGAACATTTTGGAAATAATGATCAAATTGAGAGGTATCTAATCGTCCTTGATATAACGTCTTAAGTGAAGCCTGATAATCTTCAACTAAGGATTTGAAGTCCGAATTTGATGCCATTCTTTCACGAATCCATGAATTCGGCACAATCAAACCTCGTTGAATTGTATCAGCTGCCGGATAAACTCCTATATCGTCAAAAAATCCACCGTATAGATAATTGATATACCGTACCGGACGTGTTAGTAGTGTTCCATTTGGTAAAAATCTGGATAAAGTTAGATGATTCGGCTGATTTTCATCAATCAAACCATTTAAGTTATCATCAATTAAGTTCAAATGACGACCATTCAGAGTGTCCTCTCTCACAGTCAATCCATTGGGTGGCAACACAATATCACGACCTTGTGAACGTACAGTGACTGGTTCTGTACTGACGGGATATCGGGTTAAAATTCGATTTCCATCATCATCAATTAATATAATCGGCTGATTTGGAAGGATAGTTCGTTGATTAAATGAATTCACGGTAAATAAAGGAATTACATTTTCAAGAACTTCAGTTCGATCTACAAAAAATCCACCATTTGATTCTAAGAGATTGTCAACTAAATCTGGATTTCTGGCATCAAATATAATCGATTCCCTAATGTAAAAATCAGCATCCCCATCATTATCAATACCATCGGCAGCATTACCGGGAGTTTCAAGGAATCGAATCCCTCCGACCCCAATACTTGTACCATCAAATTCGGCAGGTGATGCAGTTGGACGAGTATCAGTGAAATATGCAGTAGCACGCTGCTGATCAAAGAATGGTCTGTCATCGGATGGTGTTCCTACCCAATCTGCAGTCCAGAGCATAAAACTTACCTTCTCATAATCGAATGAAGCATCATTTCTGATTTCAAAAATGTTAAAATGCACATTAGAAATTAAATTCTGAGTCCAGGCCAGAATTCTGGTATCCATGATCAATCCAAGTCCACCCCGACTTGG
>DLXM01000337.1 GCA_003448835.1 Bacteroidota bacterium
TTATCATGATTCCGCCGCCGCAATTGTAATATCCGGAAAAATTATTGCTGCCGCTCAGGAAGAGAGGTTTACTAGAATCAAACATACTGATGAATTCCCGATAAACGCGATTCGATTTTGCCTGGAAGAAGCAGGTTTGTCTATTGATGAACTTGATGCCATCGTTTATTATGATAAACCATTATTAAAATTTGAACGTTTACTTGAAACCTACTATGCTTTTGCTCCATCAGGTTTCTGGTCATTCAGGAAAGCTATACCTGTATGGTTAAATGAAAAAATGTTTCTAAAAAAACTAGTATACGATGGTTTATCGGCTATCGAAGAATATGATAAACAGAACTTCAAATTGTTATTTACTGAGCACCATCTCTCCCATGCAGCCAGCGCTTATTATCCATCCCCCTTTGAGGAATCCGCTATTTTAACTATAGATGGAGTTGGTGAATGGAGTACTGCATCCATATCTCATGGTAAGGATCAGAACATAGAGTTTAAAAAAGAACTACATTTCCCTCATTCAGTTGGGCTTCTTTATAGTGCATTTACTTACTTTCTGGGATTCACTGTAAATTCAGGTGAGTACAAATTGATGGGGCTTGCCCCTTATGGGAATCCATACTCAGATCAGACTGCTGGTTATATTCGACTCATTAAAGAAAATTTGGTTAAAATTAATGAAGATGGATCAATTTGGATGGATCAAGCATATTACCGTTATGCAACGGGTGTCCGAATGGTCGACGATAAAAAATGGTCTGATTTATTTGGATTTAGCACAAGACAACCTGATGAAGACATTGAGCAACATCATTGTAACCTGGCTTATGCTATCCAGAAAGTGACAGAAGAGATCGTAATCAATATGGCAAGAGAGGCCAAACGAATTACCGGTTCCGACAATTTATGTCTGGCTGGTGGTGTTGCTTTAAATTGTGTTGCTAACGGATTTTTACAAAAAGAGAACCTTTTCAATAATATATATATCCAACCGGCAGCGGGAGATGCAGGTGGTGCGTTAGGTGCGGCATTAGCTATTAGTGCCATGTATTTTGAGGAACCAAGGCATAAGACCCAGCAAAGTCTGGATGGTATGTCGGGGTCTTATCTCGGACCTGAGTATTCTGATAAAGAAATAACCTATATGAGCCGGAAGTTTAAAGCTGTGAGCCAAAAATTTGATCATTACAGCGAACTTTCAAAGGTTACGGCCAATCTGATTTCTAATGATAATATAATTGGCTGGTTTCAGGGTCGAATGGAATTTGGTCCACGTGCACTGGGAAATCGGAGTATTTTGGCAGATCCCAGAAATCCGGAAATGCAGAAAAAATTGAATTTGAAAATTAAGTATCGAGAGGGATTTAGACCTTTTGCCCCATCAATTCAAAATGAATACATCCGAGATTAAGTTGAGCTCGACATCACCTCCCCATATATGTTATTAGTATGCCCGATATCAGAGCATCGAAGGACACCCATCCCGGATAATTATTATGAACTACCTCTTTGGGAACGTTTATATACTCAAAGAAGCGATGTTCCGGCTATAACACATCTTGATTTTTCAGCGCGAGTTCAAACCGTTCATAAGGAAACAAATGAGCGATACTGGCAGCTTATCGATGATTTCAGAAAAATAACAGATTATGCCATGCTCATAAACACTAGTTTTAATGTTCGTGGAGAACCCATCGTCTGTACACCTGAGGATGCTTACCGTTGTTTTATGAGTACTGACATGGATGCGTTGATTATCAACGATTTTCTTTTTCTAAAAAAAGATCAACCCGACTGGCAGAATATGTCTAAATGGAAACAGGAATTCAAAGCAGATTAGATGATAATCTCAAGTTGTCAAATTTACTTTTAATTATAAACGGATTTAATAATTATGGAATATCTTCAGGATTTATGTTTATTCATTAAAGAACGAAAGAAGTTCTGGTTAGTACCTGTAATTTTAATACTTTTACTTCTTGGTATTCTAATCATTTTCGGTGGTAGTAGTGCACTAGCTCCTTTTATCTATACAATATTTTAACTGAATAGTAACCTTGTGACAGAATATTTTGTCACTACTAAAGAATCTAATATGAATAAACCAATATTTGATCCAACAAAAACCGTACTTACCATCACTGTTGGTTTTCTCGTTATTTATTTTTTCTCTGGCTGGGAATGGTCAATGTGGTTGAGTATGATAATTGGGATTAGTGGATTATTATCTGCCAAAATTGCCCGATTAATCAACTTTATATGGACTAAAATTACCCAACTGCTCAGTTTGATTATACCAAATATCATTCTAGCTCTGATATTTTATCTGATATTATTCCCGATTGCTACACTCCAGAAATTGTTTGGCGAAAAAGATTCCCTCAAACTGAAGCCAGACTACACAACAACCTGGGTTTTGAGTAATAGTCATTTTGATAAGGCTAACTTTGAAAAACCTTGGTAACAACAACTAACGGTAGGATTAAGTCGTAGTTCTAGTTGATAAATATACTTTTTGACTACGAGAAGACACTTATCATTAGCTTATCAGACATTATATTTGTTCGAATTCAATTACTACAAATCAAAAAAAATTAACCAAAATCCTCGCAGATAAGATTTTCGGCGATGATCGAGGATGATAATACTCCGGGAAGTCCGGCACCTGGATGGGTTCCTGCTCCCACAAAGTACAGATTGTCGAAGTCCTCGGAGCGATTATGGGGACGAAACCAGGCTGATTGCGTCAGCACCGGCTCTACCGAAAAAGCACTTCCTAAATAACTGTTCAATGTGCCTTGAAAATGCAACGGATCAATATAATGTTCTGCGACAATGTGTTTTTGTAGATCAGGTAGATAATTATCTTCTAAAAATTGCATAATACGATCCCGATACACTTTGGCCATTTTAGTCCAGTCTGTTCCGGATCCCAAATGTGGTACCGGTGATAACACATAGAACGACTCGTGCCCCTCGGGAGCAATCGATGGATCGGTTATGGTTGGCATGTGTAAGTACAAGGAAAAATCATCAGCGACTATTTTTTTATTAAATATGTCATCCAATAATCCTTTGTAACGCGGACCCAATATAATATTGTGATGTTTGAGCTCGGTATCGTTATATCGTTTGTTTGTCCCAAAATAGATCACAAATAACGACATGCTGTATTTCATGCGCTTCAACTTGGCATCCGTATTTTTCTTTCGGGATGCCGGTTTTATCATGTTCATGTAGGTGTATGGCACATCCGCATTGGATACGACCGCATCGGCTTTGTGTACCTCTCCATTTTTGAGCCTGATTCCCTCAACTTTACGGCCATTGGTCAGAATTTCATCCACTTCGGCATTCAAATGGACTTTACCACCCAGATCTTCAATTAAATTGACCAACGCTTTTACTATAGCACCAGTCCCACCCATCGCATAATGCACACCCCACTCCCGCTCCAGATAATGAATCATGGCATAGATGGATGTCGTATCAAACGGATTCCCACCCACCAACAACGGATGAAACGAAAAGCACTGTCTCAGAAAATCATTTTTCACAAATCCGGATACATACTGATACACACTTTTGTATGATTTCAGCTTGATGAGATCCGGTGCGACTTTTAACATGTCTGAAACTTTCAGAAATGGTTTGTCTGCCAGCTCAATAAATCCTTTTTCAAAAATCGGTTTGGTGGTCTTGATAAATTCCAGATATCCCTCTTTGTCGTCCGGATTCCATTTATCAATTTCAGCTAAGGTGAACTTCTCATCTCCATTGTAGTCGAATTTACTTCCTTCGTGATTAAAAATCCGATAAAATGGGTCGCAGGGGACAAAATTGATATAATCTTCACGCTTTTTTCCCGCGAGTTTAAACAATTCATCGAACATGAATGGTGCCGTGATAACCGTGGGACCTCCATCGAATTTGAACCCATTTTGCTCATACACATATGCCCGTCCACCCGGTTTATCTCGCTTTTCGAATAATGCTACGTCAAATCCTTGTGCGGCCAGTCGAACGCCTGCTCCGAGTGCACCAAATCCGGTACCAATGATGATAATTTTTTTCTTCATGTATGATTTAAAATACGATAATTTGAAACAAATGCAGGAAGTTGAAATGAGCAAGAGGTTGTTTTCGGGGATACTTTAAGCTTCTCACTACCCCAAGAATTCATCGGACTACATCCAAAAAAATTCGCTCTAATCTACTCTGTTTTATTGCATTCGATAACATGAGGATCCGCGGGAATAGTTCCTCTAATTTTGAACCTGTTTTACAAATCCATCATGACCCTTGCGAGCGAGTTCTCTTCGATGTTTTTCGGCATCATCGCGGTTTTTAAAATTGCCCGAATACACTCGAAAGTACATGGTTCCTTCAACGCGGGCTTGTTGTACATAAGATCCGCGGACCTTTCTGGTCAACTCATTTGCCTGTATTTTATTGGTGTAGG
>DLXM01000122.1 GCA_003448835.1 Bacteroidota bacterium
TAGAATCACCACTGTACAACCCACCTCAAAAGGAGATATACTAGTTGGGGATTTCACAACCAAGAAATTTTTTGTTTTCAACCCAAATGGTGATCTGGTTGGTGAAATTGGTAAAGAAGGTTCCGGTCCTGGGGAATTCCAGTTTCTTGGAAAGTCCTATGTTGGACAAAATGACTCCCTGTTTGTTATGGATTGGTCAAATGCTCGTATCTCAGCATTCACTGAAACTGCACCAGGGAAATGGACACATCAATTGGATATTCCTATGGTTCAGGAAGAAGGTGCAAGGTTAAATGGATTTTTCCACTTTGGTGAACAAGGATTAATTGGACAATACCAACAGTCATTTAGTCCTACTGAGCCTACACCAACCGATTGGCCATATATTGCAAAGATTAATCGTAAAGGCGAAAAGGTTGGTGATAAAATTGTAACCTTCCGATATACAGACATGAAAATGAATAGAACTACGAACATGATTGCAATCTATTCAATTCCAATTGGGAAAAGTGGTTTTGTCCGTGAAAGTAGTAACGCACTTCATACAGCCAACAATGAATACTTTGGGTCAACTATGTATAATCTGGAAGGTGATACACTTAATCATTTCCGTCTCAATGTAGTAGATAGGCCTGTAACCGAAGATATAATCTTTCAAGTATTTAATGGGAATTTAGATTCAGATTACTATAAAGCAGTAAAAGATGAATTGCCATCTTTAATGCCCGCTTTTGATGAATTTCAAGTGGACAATCAGGGTAATTCCTATTTCCAGTTTGAATACTTCAATGAAACGGATGATCTTTGGCTAAAATTTACCCCCGACGGTGAGTTAGTAGCTTCATTTACAATTCCTAAAGGAACGATTATTCAACGAATTTATAACAATAAAATATATAGTAGTGCCGGTGAAGATGATGTGCCGTATATCGTAGTTTATGAACTAATTAAGAATTAAATAGCTCATAGAACTACTTGTTTATTTATCCATTTCAATTGGTCCGGTTTGAAACTTCACTAAAACCAACGTATTTACCATGAAATATCGAGTACCTTTTTCTCTAATCATCGTTTCGGCAATAATCATATCCTGTGGTGAATCCGATAATAAATTACTCAACGAAATCATCGATCCTGCCGATTTTGCTGAAACAACCCATACCCTTAATCAAACTGTTTTAATCGAAGAAACAGATGACTTTTTCTTTGGAAATATTCGCACCGTACAACCCACCTCACAAGGTGATATTCTAGTTGGGGATTTCACTGCGATGAAATTTTGGGTATTTAATCCAAATGGAGATCTGATTGGAGAAATAGGTAAAGAAGGATCCGGTCCGGGTGAATTTAAACAACTTGGAAAGGCTTATGTCGGTCACAACGATACACTTTTTGTTATGGATTGGTCAAATGCACGAATCACAGCGTTCACTGAAACTACACCCGGTAAATGGTCGCATCAGTTGGATATACCCATAGTTCGACCAAGTGGTGAAATGTTAACTGGATTTTACCACTTCGGGACTCAAGGGATGACAGGACAGTACTCCCCTGGTTTCTCAGCTAGCGGTGAAGATACTAATACCCAACCGCAGATTTCCAGAATTAACAGAGCCGGTGAAAAAGTAGGAGACCCAATCGCAACCTATCGTCAAATAGATTCTAAAATTCAAAGAGGTACAAACTGGGCAGCTCAATATCCAATTCCGTTTGGCAAAAATGGATATGTTCGTGAAAGTGATGATGCAATTCACGTTGCAGATAACGAATTTTTGGGCGCAACTACTTTTAATTTGGATGGTGACACGCTACACCATTTTCGACACAATTTCGTTCAACGACCCGTTACTGAAGACTTGATTCATGATAGATTTAATGGTGACTTTACAACTGATTTTTACAAAGCTGTATCTGACATGATTCCTCAGGAACGTCCAGCTTTTGATTCTTTTCAGGCAGATAATGAAGGGAATCTATATTTCAGTTTTGATGATGTTACAGAGGATTCCAACCTCTGGCTGAAATACAGGTCGGACGGTGAATTATTAGCTTCATTTAATATACCAACCGGGACCACAGTACAAAGAATTTATAACAATAAAATCTACTGCAGCGCCGGGGCAGATGACGTGCCATATATCGTGATTTATGAAATAACTGAAAAGTAATCGGTTACGAATACCGATATGTATCTTTAATGATGCGATTTCAAAAAAAGTGTGGCTCAAGGAATTTGAAACCATAATGGAAATGAACTTGAGATCTGTCTATTCATTTGAGAATTTGCTCATGTTTAAAATATAAATCAGATCCTATGTTCGACTTGTAACTCGCCCAAATACACCGAGTGGCAAGTTTACACCAGATTTCGCCGACAACATTAACTCACCCATTTCGACATCTGACGTTTTGGGTGAGTATTCTTTGAGTAAATTTTGTGCAACCACAGCCGAAAATCCAAGTGAATAGGTGTTCAAAATCAAAAAATGCTCCTCCGGATCAAGTAACTGGCATACATCCGACACCAAATCGCTAACCATATCTTCCAGTTTCCATTTTTCTCCCTTCGGACCATGTCCAAATGCCGGCGGATCCAAAATTATACCATGGTACGTATTCCCACGTCGCACTTCACGTTTCACAAACTTAACGGCGTCATCCACGATCCAACGTATATCAGTTAACTCATTCAACTGCATATTATCATTCGCCCAGGTTACCACTTGTTTGATGGAATCCACATGTGTAACGTCCGCCCCGGCTTGTCGTGCCGCCAGTGATGCCGCCCCCGTATAAGCAAATAGGTTTAAAAATCGGGGTTTTTCTACTTTTAGTCCCTTGATAGATGTCGCAATATGCTCCCAGTTCACGGCTTGTTCCGGAAATAATCCAACGTGCTTAAATGAGGTCAGGGCCAGACGGAATTTCAGATCCAGTTGTTTACTATTATAGCGGATTTCCCAACGATCCGGAATTCTTCCCGATTTCCGCCAGTCTCCGGTAGATGGTGACCTTCCCTCAAACACCACATCGGCCGCATCCCACACGTCCACCCCAAATCGGGGAGGCCATAATGCCTGAGGCTCAGGACGTACAACAGTGTACTCACCAAAACGTTCAAGTTTTTTGAAATCCCCACAGTCAATTAACTCATACTCAGTCCAAAACTCCGGACTCAAAACCTGTATTTGCATAAAAAATATTAAATATTAGGCCGGTCGAGTGAAAATATCTCACCTAATTTTGACCATTCTGTCCCGGCAAGTCTGGCCACGGGTTTTAATTTACGAATATCAATTTTACCATTTTCGATTAGTTCATCTTCGACATGCACATGAACCACCTCGCCAAAAATGGCATCCAATACGCCCTGTTCTTCACCCAACGTAATCATTTTATACAGACGACATTCCAAGTGTATCGGACTTTCTTTCACCCGGTACGGCTTCACAATTTTCGATTTTACCGGTGTGAGACCCGATTCTTTGAATTCATCCACCCCGTGTGCAAATCTCCCACTGGCCATATTCACAGCTTCAGCCATGTCCTCGGTTGTGACGTTGACCACAAACTCGGCTGTTTCACGAATGTTCATGACGGTATCCTTGAGGTTGTCCTCCGTTTTGAATCGCAATGGAAAAAAAGCGATGAGCATCGGATTGTACGCGGCAACCGTAAAAAATGAGAACGGTGCCAGATTCGGTGCACCTTTTGAGGTTATCGTGGATACCAATGCTATGGGACGTGGAACAACTGAGCCAATAAGCAGCTTATATCGCTCTTTGGGATCAATTTGATAAGGCGATATTTCCATAATCGGTCAGATTTAAAATTAAGCGTGTGGAATCCATGAATATTGATACACCCCGTCATCCATATCCTTCGCAGCTTTAGTAAGATACAAAGGTTTAAAGGTATCAATCATCACCGCGTATTCTTCCGTTCCCTCTTTACCGATGCTTTTTTCAACCGTTCCCGGATGTGGTCCATGGGGAATTCCACCCGGATGATGCGTAATACTGGCATATTCGAGTCCTTTTCGGCTCATAAACTCACCCTCCACATAATACAACACCTCATCGGAGTCGACATTCGAGTGATTATAAGGCGCCGGAATGGACAGCGGATGGTAGTCGTATTTTCTTGGCACAAAGCTACAAATCACGTAATTATGTGCTTCAAAAGTCTGGTGGACCGGAGGTGGCTGATGAACGCGTCCCGTGATGGGTTCAAAATCCTTCATGTTGAAGATCCACGGATACAAATATCCATCCCAACCTACCACATCAAACGGATGATGCTCAAAAGTGTAGTGATGTAAACGACCCTGTTTTTTGATACGCACTTCAAATTCACCCTTTTCGTCGAAAAACATGGGTTCTTCAGGCAACCTGAAATCCCGCTCACAAAACGGACTGTTTTCCATAAACTGACCCATTTTTGATACATAACGTTTGGGGAAATCAATTGGTCCGGTCGAGTCGATCACCAACATTCTGGCATCATTCGACTCAAACACAACCTGATAGGTGGTGCCACGAGGGATATATACATAATCAAACGGATGAAAATTCAGACGACCAAAGTTTGTTTGAACATACCCCGTTCCTTCATGGATGAAAAGCATTTCGTCATGCTCGCCATTGCGGTAAAAGTAGTTCATTGGTTCGGCCGGCTTGCACAATGCAATCTGTACATCATTGTTAAACAACAACACCACACGTCCGGTGATTGGATCTCCCCCGGATTTCATGTTATGAGTAAGTAAATGATGATGCCTGAGCAGATGTTCATCCCAGGCTTCAAATTCAATTTTAGCCCCTTGTTCTACCTATTTTACAGTAGTTGGTGGATGTTCATGATAGATCAGCGACGAGTTACCACTGAATCCCTCAGCACCAAAAAGCTCCTCTGTGTATAAATCCCCATTGGTTTTACGAAACTGTGTATGCCGTTTCTGGGGAATTTTACCTAATCTGTGGTAATACATAGTTACAGATTTCCTCGTTTATCTTGTTCTCTTTCAATCGCTTCAAACAAAGCTTTAAAATTGCCCACACCAAATCCACGAGCACCCTTTCGCTGGATGATTTCGTAGAAAACAGTTGGACGATCACTTACCGGTTTGGTAAAAATCTGAAGTAAATATCCCTCATCATCACGATCAACCAGTATTCCAAGTTTTTCCAGTTCCTCAACAGGCTCGTCAATTTGTCCCACTCGATCCGTCAATGTTTGATAATAACTGGTCGGTACTGTGAGAAATTGCATCCCATTCGCCTGAAGTTTTTTCACTGTTTTGATGATGTCTGCGGTCAATAATGCAACGTGTTGCACACCGGGACCACCATAAAAGTCCAGATATTCATCAATTTGTGATTTTCTTTTACCTTGAGCCGGTTCGTTGATGGGAAACTTAATCCGTCCACGTCCACCAGCCATAACTTTAGACATCAGCGCAGAATATTCGGTCGCGATGTCATTATCGTCGAAATGAATGTATTGCGTAAATCCCAACACATCCTTATAGAAGTTGACCCAGGTTTCCATAGCACCCAATTCCACATTTCCGACACAATGGTCAACGTACTCAACTCCAACGGACTCGACCTTCATATCGGACTCTTTTTCAACATATCCGGGCAAGTAAATTCCTTTATAGTTGGATCTGTCGATGAACGAATGGATGGTATCGCCATAGGTTGCAATTGCCGCTTTGATGACGGTCCCGTGTTCGTCTTTAATTTCATGGGGCTCAATGACACCTTTTGCGCCCCGTTTCAAGCACTCACTATACGCAGTGTAAACATCCTTCACCAACATACTTATATCTTTTACACCATCCCCATGGATTCTGCAATGTTCTGCAATAGGCGAATCACCGGTCAATGGTGATGTCAATATAAATCGAATATTCCCTTGCTGAAGTACATAAGAAGCACGGTCTCTGATACCTGTTTCAAGTCCGGCGTAAGCTACTAATTCAAATCCAAAAATGGATTGATAGTAATGTGCCGCCTGTTTAGCATTATTTACATATAGCTCAACATGGTCGATATCAACCAATCCTAAATGATCTTCATACTCTTTTTCCAGAGCCGGACGCACATCCGTTTTGTCATCAAATTTTGATACAAGCATCGATTTCCTCTCAATAAATTATTCATGCGCACTTCTTGTAAGCGCTTTTCTGTTCTTAGAAACACAATATCGCAAAATTTCAAGAGAAGTTCGACCTGAAAGATAATAGAACTCACCCTATTTTATTATAAATTTCCAATGTTTCATTACACATTTATATGTACTATATTGATATAATGCCTTGATATGGGTTCATATATATATGATATATTTTGATTCGATATCAGCGCATCAGTAAAATTCGCAACAATAAATAAACGGAAGCATGAAAGCTCAACATCTTCTCCTTGCACTGATCGCACCTACATTTTTATTCTCCGCCTGCTCCTTCCAAAACTCAGAATCATCATCAGCTCAGAATGATGTTCAAATTGAACAGGCATCGTATGAAACAACTCCGGTTTTAGATTCATACGGATTTGATGTGGATGCCTACATAACAGACCAACGTTTGATCCGTCGTAACGAAAATCTGGCTTCGATTTTCAGAGACCTGGGTTATTCGCAGGATTTGGTGAACGAAGCTATGCAAAAAACTTCAGGCGTTTTAGATCTTCGAAAAGTGATTGCCGGCAAGCCATTGCAACTATATTATGAAGGCACGAATCTAAATGTCCCAAGTCACATAGTTTACGAGCAGAACCTTTCTGAGTATATCATCTTTAACATGACTGATGATATCAGTGTTGTTAATGGTTCAAAAGAAGTCATTACTCAAATTCGATCGGCTGAAGGTGTTATTGATGGTTCACTTTACATGACCTTGGTTTCACAGGGTGTGATGCCATCCCTTGCGAGTGAACTTTCTGAGGTATTTGCGTGGCAAATTGACTTTTATCGCATTCAACGTGGCGATTCATTCCGTGTAATATTTGAAGAAAATGTTATTGACGGAGTACCGACAAGTATAAATCGAATTCACGCGGCTTATTTTCGTCATGTTAACAAAGATTATTATGCCATCTATTTTGAGCAGGATGGAAAAGGCGAATATTTTGATCTTGAGGGTGAGTCAATGAGAAAAGCTTTTTTAAGAGCACCTCTCGAATATTCCCGCATTAGTTCAAGATTTACAAATAATCGATTTCATCCAATCTTGCGTAGAAATATTCCGCATCACGGAACTGATTACGCTGCTGCAACCGGAACTCCGATTCGTGCTGTTGGAGATGGGGTAATCATTCATTCTGCTTATGACCGAAACAATGGTAATTTTGTGAAAATCCGCCACAACGGAACGTATCAGACCGGATATTTGCACATGTCCAAGATTGCATCAGGTATACGCTCAGGTACCTCTGTAAAACAGGGACAAGTAATAGGATATGTCGGTAGTACCGGACTTGCAACAGGTCCACACTTGTGCTACCGATTTTGGGTCAATGGCAGACCGTCAGATCCTCATAGAATCGATTTCCCATCATCAACACCAGTGAAAGTCGATCAAAAAGAGCTATTCAATATCCACCGAACGCAAATGTTTGCAGCTCTGTCACGGGTTAACTCAGCATCCAAGCCAGGCGCCTGGAGCATCGTAGCTGTGGATGAAATCACGGCTCACATCCCGGAAAAACCATTGGTTTTATCAGCTGTAGCTCCTTAACAGGTAGTTTAAGTTATTTTTACTGTAAACCTTTTGCAGTTTCAGCTGATGTATATTGACAACTAAGATTCATCATCTGAGGATTTACATATATTTAATTTACTAGGGGACAAGCAGTACCCTTCAAAGTCCCTCCAAGTAGGACGTCATTGCTATAGCCACCGGATTTAATCATGCTAGTTAGGCAACAAAGCATGATCGAAGCATAAAAAAAGTCCTGCGAAACAAGCTATCGTTCCACAGGACTTTAATTATTAGAATAGTAATCGACTCAGTATTCCTTATTCTGCATTTCGAATACTTAGTTACTGTCCACCAAGTGCCGGGCCATTTCCAACTCCATCCGGAGCACCACGATAGTATCTGAACGTTTCAGTCGGACCGGTACTGTCAGTGAATCGTTTGATGTATGCAGCTCGTTCTTCAGCTGGAAGATCATCAAGTGTCATGAAATATTCATCAGAATCACCAGGATAATTATTGGTACCCGTCTGACTAAATTGACTTAAATAGGACATCCGGGACTGAACCTTTCTGGGAACATATTTCGCAATATCAACGGTCACATTGTCGCCTTCAGATCCCCAGAATAAATATTCATTAATACTTATAGGCTCAAGCCCTTCCTGAATAACTTGATCAGGGAAAACTAAGTGCCATTCAGCAGCACGGGCAGCATCCACCGCGGCAGTTGCAGCCATACGGTGATCAGTTTTGTGCCATCTAGTATAACGGTAGCCAGGCTCGAAAGCGACCAGCACATCAGGTTGTATCTTGCGATACCACCATACAATGCGACGAATTACATCTTCATAATTGGCAAATTCAATCATCCCATCGGTATATCCCAGATTAATATAATTCTCTGTTGGGATTCCAATAGCTGTCATCGCGTTTTGTTGTTCGTGACGGCGAATTTTTTCAAGTCGTTGGCGTGTCATGGTTCGGTCACGTGTCCCGACATTACCGGCCGTGAGCAACAAAATATATACTTCGTTACCGTTTTCCTGAAGCATGGATAGGGTCCCATGTCGTCCTGCATCGTCATCGGGATGAGCACCGACCAGCAGGATTTTTTTACCGGTCCATTGTTCTAGAGGAATTTCTGGTTGAGCAACGAGCGAGGTTACCATCACAGACATCAGAAGTAAAACTAAGAGTGATTTTAAGTATTTCATACGATTGGGTTTGGTTCAAAGATTTATCCAATGAAATTGTATACATCCATCGGACTCATAAACCAATAACATCTGCCAAACGCCAATCCCCTATTTGACCGTCCCAAGATTTACAATACTTGACAAGAAAAGACCAAATTCACTCCATCACGCAACAATTTCACCAAATAAGTCAAAAGCTTCGGCGTCGGTGATCTCAGCTTGATAAAATGAACCGGATTCTAATTTCGAAATGTCAAATCCTTCAGCAGCTCCGTTAATGACAACTTCGTTATCTACTTCCGGGGCATCGGATGCCGTGCGCCCCCATGCAGCTCCATCTTCTACACGATCAATCAAGATAGTCTGCTTAGTCCCAATTAACGATTCATTTTTCTCACGGGAAATTTGTTCCTGCAGACCCATGAGTTCGCGTACTCGCTTCTGTTTCTCAGCAGTTGAAATCGAATCACCTAACGGAAACGCTGTGGTTGCGTCCTCTTGCGAGTACATGAAACACCCAAGACGATCAAATCGAACTTCTTCAACGAATCCTAATAGTTCGTCAAAATGTGCTCGGGTTTCATTCGGATATCCCACAATCATGGTCGTGCGCAATGTAATTCCGGGGACTTCATCTTTAATCAGCGCAATTAAGTCGAGTAACCGTTGCCGAGTGACACCTCTTCGCATAGATTTCAACACTTCTGTACTACCATGTTGTAACGGCATATCTATGTATTTACAAATATTCTCACGGTCACGAATTACCGGAAGTATGTGCTCAGGAAACTTTGCCGGATACGCATACAACAAACGGATCCACTCAAATCCCACATCCGACAAGCGCATCAATAATTCGTCCAATTTACGCTCACCATAGATATCCAAACCGTAATATGTGGTGTCCTGACCGATTACGATAAGCTCTTTTACCCCCTTAGCGCGCAATAGCTCGGCCTCACGAACCAGCAGATCCATCGGTGTGGACACATGCCCGCCTCGCATAAGCGGAATGGCACAAAAGGAACACGGATTATCACATCCTTCTGATATCTTCAGATAAGCAAAGTGTTTGGGAGTCGTTAATGTCCGCTCACCCAACAATTCTTTTCTGTAATCACCACCCAATGATTTAATCACATCCGGAATACTGCGATGTGAACTTCCAAAATATTCATCCACTTCGGGAATATCGGCTTTTAGTTCTGTAGCGTAACGATCCGACAGACATCCCATCACAAAGACCTGCTCAAGATCTCCTTGTTGCTTGAGCCTGACACCATCCAAAATATGATCAATCGATTCTTGCTTCGCCGCATCAATAAATCCACATGTGTTAATGACCAAGGTATCAGCATCCTCAACCCGATCCACAATCATGAATTCATTTGATCTGGCTTGTGCCATGAACGATTCGGAATCAACCGTGTTTTTGGAGCATCCGAGGGTATCAACGTAAATTTTTGGAAGTCGGGTTTTCATAAAAAAATCGATCGTTATTGATTTGCTGTACTTTTCTGTTCAACGGTTCGTAAGCACTTTCATTCTTGCATCACAAATAGAATCACGGCCTAATATTCGGGTCTAATCCAATTGTATGCCGCGAATTTATCGAGCTGTACCACATATTAAAAAGACTTACAAAATACGCATTTTTAGGCACCTATGCGCACTTTTTATTAAAGGTAATGTCTATCAAATATATATCAATATCTACTCGGCGATTTTCAGATCATCGTATTAAATTGGATGAATGCCTCCCCAACTACTAATCTTATCGATTAGTTTTTTTGATCTGAAAGTTCTATTCAATAAAAATTTGAGGGATCCTAAAATCTTCGCAGTACTCCCTCAAAATGATCCAGTTCCGAGTCTAGTCCAATCGTCACGCGAATGCAATCAGGAAGTCCAAAGGCTTGCAAGCGACGTAAAATTACTCCCTCTTTGAGCATAAACTCCGTCAAATTTGTGGATTCCTCCTCATTTCCCATCACCATCATCACTGAATTGGCGTGGGATTTGACATACTTAATGCCCATGTGATCAAATAGTGTGTACAGTCTTTCCCGTCCACGTATAACCAAATCCTGCGTTTTTTGAAGGAATGGCATGTCATCAAGTGCGGCTAATCCTGCTGCCTGCGCGGGAGAAGATGGTTCAAACGGTAACTTCACTTTCATCAGATTTGTGATTAAATCTTCGTGCGCGAATCCGTATCCAATACGAAATCCAGCCAAACCATACGCTTTGGAGAAAGTGCGCAACGTGATCACATTATCGAGCCTGTAGCGCATCGAGTCAGGATAATCAGGTTGGTCACTCGCGAATTCGAAATAGGCTTCATCCAATATCACCAACACATTCTCGGGGACCCGTTTTATAAATCGATCAAATTCTTCAACCGTGAAGTAGGTTCCGGTCGGATTATTCGGATTAGCCAGGTAAATAATCTTGGTATATGGATTAATGGAATCAGCAATGGCATCCAGATCAAATCTGTAGTCCGCCGTCAAAGGAACCTGATTAAGCTTTATTCCACGACTGTTTGCCAACACGATAAAACCTATAAATGTGCCGGATGACGTAAGTGCTTCTTCATGATCTAAAAAAAACGTCCGCATAATCAACGACATAATTCCCTCAGACCCGCTCCCGGCGATCACATTTCCGGGTTTCACATGGTACATTTGAGCAAGTTTATTGCGTAGATTCGTGCCAGCTGGATCCGGATAATTCATGATGGTGTCAAAAGATCGTTGCGCAGCTTCTAACGCAAGAGGAGAACATCCCAGACGATTTTCGTTGGATGCCAACTTTGAAATCCGCTTCGGATTATACGACGCTGCAACTTCCTCAATCGTTTTTCCGGCAATGTAGGGTCTCAGCTCATGAATATGTTTTGGTACTAGAAATGATCGGCGATCTGCCATATTTGTATGAATTATTGCTTATTATCTGATATGCTTTTCTGTTTATGAGAGAATTTACAAAAAATTAGTAGAAACCTTTGAAATAGTTCAATATTTTAAAGGAAAAGCGCTTTTAATAACCAACTTTGAGAGACAAATGATTACATCACAAGATGCAGTAATAGCTTCTATTCCATCCTATTTAAGACAGTTTGTAGTTAAACAACATTATGATGAATATACTCCCCAAGACCATGCGGTCTGGCGTTATGTGATGAATCGGAATCTGGATTTCTTAGCGAAAGTTGCTCATCCTGCATACATTACCGGACTCCAGAAAACCGGGATCAACCTTGAGCAGATTCCGCATATCGATGAAATGAATGACAAACTCAGCAAAATTGGCTGGAAGGCTGTGGTCGTTGATGGATTTGTCCCCCCGGCCGCTTTTATGGAGTTCCAGGCGCACAAAATCCTGGTGATTTCAGCTGAGATTCGAAATTTTAAAAATATTCTATATACCCCGGCACCTGATATTATTCACGAAGCTGCCGGCCACGCACCTATTATTGCAGATGAAGTCTATGCCTCGTATCTCCAAAAAATTGGCGAATACGGGTCCAAAACTGTGTTCTCAAAACTAGATTATGAAATCTATGAGGCAATTCGGGAATTATCGATTATCAAAGAATATCCCGATGCAACACCAGAAGAAGTTAAAAAAGCCGAGGATTTACTCGAACAAAAAATTGCTGAGAATACAAATCCATCAGAATCAGCACTATTGGCCAGATTACACTGGTGGACTGTTGAATATGGTTTAATCGGGGATGTCAATGATTTTCAGATATACGGAGCCGGGATTTTGTCCTCTGTGGGTGAAAGCAAAGAGTGTATGAGTCCGAAGGTCAAAAAATTACCTTTGAGTGTAGACTGCTGTAATTATAATTATGACATCACTCAAATGCAGCCACAATTGTTTGTAGCTAAGAGTTTTGAACACCTTCATGAAGTTCTTGAAGATTTTGCAGATGGAATGTGTTTCCGCAAGGGTGGACTTGAATCGGCTCAAAAAGTTATCAAGTCTGCAAATGTCGGAACATTAGAGTTGAGCTCAGGACTCCAGATTTCAGGAGTCTTTACTGAAGTTTTGGGTGATGCCCATGGAAATCCTTCTTTTATCAAAACATCGGGATTGACCGGTTTAGCTGTTTCTGATAAACACTTACCAGGACATGGTACAGATACTCATGTGGAAGGATTCAGTGCACCAATTGGTTTGGTCAAGGGACATCAAAAACCACTTGAAAACTGGTCCGATGCTGAGTTAACAGATTACGGCATTCAAAGCGGAAATAATGCTACGATTGATTTTGAATCCGGTTATCAGGTAATTGGCAAAGTTGAAAATATTCTCCGTAAAAATGGAAATGTTGTCATTCTAGGATTCTCGGATTGCACAGCTTATGATCCGGCTGGTGTAAAAGTGTATCGGCCTGAATTTGGCACCTTTGATATGGCAATTGGTGCATCCATTGTTTCTGCTTATTCCGGTAGTGCTGATAAAGTAAATTATAATGTATATCCACCGAAATCAGATAAAAAAGCGATTAAAGTAACTTATTCTGACAGCCAAAAACATGTGTTTAGTCTTTACAGACAACTTGAAGAATTCCGGAAAGCTAATGAGACAAATCCTAAAGACATTTCAAAACTTTATGACACAATAAGGACTTCTCATCCGACAGATTGGCTGATTTTGGTAGAGTTGTTAAACTTCTTAAAAGATCGAAATCAGCAATCCGATCTACAAGATGACATCATTTCAGATTTAAGAAAACTTAGTGAACAAAACGAAGAAAAACGTGACCTTATTGAAGCTGGACTACATTACCTGAAAATTAATATTGAAGCATAGTACAATCACAATTGAACCCGGATATTGCATGCTGTTAGTTTCGGTAGATCACAACAAGTATTCACTAATTCGAATCCTGGATTATATATTTAAATAGTCCACACCTGTATTTCACTTTTTTTAGTATTATTTTCTTATCATCTAGGGTAAATTTAATTTGCGTTGATTTACTTTTAGTTTAACGCAAGTGTGTGTGTTTAATGACGTGTGGATCATTCATCAAAATTCAGATTATGTCGCGAATAAAAATTTTAACGCTCTTCATAGTAATACTTCTTTCCCCATTTATAACCCTTCAATCTCAGGCATTAAAGATTACTGCAGGGAATACTGCCATTGGTGCATTGAATGGTGCACTCTTAGGTTTAGGCGGAATGGGATTAGCAAATGATACGGATAATCTGGTCCCATTAAGGGTTGGTGTTGGAATAGGGACACTATATGGTTTGGGAGTTGGAATATATGATGTATACCAAAATGACCCTGCATTGGGGAATCCATCAAACTATGGAGTTTTCCATAACTCAGAATACCTTACAATGATTACATTATTTGATACGATGTACGGAGGTGCTACTGGTTCTGTAGTTGGAATGGCTGTAGCGTTGATTGGTGGCACGAGTGTCAAAAAAGGATTTACACAAGGTGGAAGTGTAGGAATTTTCGGTGGATTTATTTTCGGTCTGGCTGATGCTTTCTATATGAGTAAAAATCGGACCGGTGGATTTGATGACTCTGAATACACCACAAGTTCTGATGGATTTGTAACACTTACCGTGAATCCCAACTTTCAGGTAAGTTTTATTCAGCCACAGTTATCTAATTATGTGGTGCACAAACAGGGTAGCTTCACACAAATGAATGCTACAACTTTGCAAGTTGCACACGTCAAATACAGATTTTAATTTAAATTCCAAGACCTCGATCTACTTAATACAATAGGTTAACCTAATGTTTTGGCTTATGTTCAATTCTGATTGAAAACAATTAAAGGCCATTAAGTTAGTTATTTACTGATTTCGGTTTTAGATTGTTCCGAATAGAGCAGACTACTCCGAAGCCAGCGTTTTTAATAAAGCTTTAACAGTCTCATTGTGACCTGCTACTGATGCGTGAAATCCATCCGCCAGATAATTCCAGGCATTTGCCGGAGATCCCATTCTGGTTCCATATGGATCCACAACATAACCACTTTTCCCTGCAACTAATTCTCGGAATCCGGCTAAATCCGATTCATGGATTACTCCATTGAATAACGGCATATCTTGCATGAGTTCAGTAATTACCGGTGGTGGTGTCACCCAAATTACCGGATTTTTCGTCACTTCTGATATCATACTTTCCATGGCAGCGACATTCTCCCAAAACTCGGCCAACGATACTAATGTACGATGTTCGCCAACTCCATGTAACTTCTCAGCATCATGGCTTCCTACAGATACAATCACCCAATCAGGTTTGTATATTGCAAGGTCTCTGTCTATACGGCGGAGTACATCCAATGATGTACTATTATAAACTGCCGCATTAATAAAAGTGAATTCAGCATCATCTACTCCGATTTGAAGAGTATGTTTTAGAATTTCAAACCATCCCTGCATGTCATCGGCTGTCGAATCCCCAACTACCATAATTCGGTCTGTAGCTTGAAAAGGTAGTTTCTCGATATTCTGCATCACGATATCATCCTTTAGTAACTCTAGTGCAGCAGTTTTAGATGTTTGATCATAGGATTGGCGGAGTTCTTTTAGCTCTGATTCCTCAAGACCAATAAATGCTGCTTGTCCCTTGAGTGTTTGTGCTCCTGGTAACAATGGAAATACTTTATGTAAATTCAGATAAGGTGCCAGATAATTTTTAACAGCGGCTATTTCGAGTTCTTTTTTTTTCATAGGTTTCAATTCTTAATGTAGGCATCAATGAACATTGTGCAATAATTCAAGTGAAGAATCAGACAACATTTGTAATATCTAATTATATATTATTCAGTAAATCAAATTAATTAATATTATTCATTCTATGGCTAAAACTACAACAGTTTCGTGGACCGGTGAAAGTCTTTACCACACAAAAATACAATCCGGAAAACATACTTTTTATGCTGATGAACCCATTGAATCAGGTGGGACTGATAAGGCACCAACACCTGTCCAGATGACATTAGGAGCATTGGGAGCATGCGTGGTCATTACGATAAAAATGTATTTAGACCGAAAAAATTGGACTTTTAGTTCTTTAGATGTCGATGTTACCACTCAGGTTGACAAAATAGAAAATGCTGCTCCATTGAGTGAACCTGAACGTAAACTTGTGGTCTTCGGAAGACTAAGAAGAATTCACAAAGTAATCAGGATCAAGGGTAATTTTACTGAGGAACAGTTAACTAAAATTCGGGATATTGGTAGTAAATGTCCGGTAAATAAAATGTTAAGCGCCAGTTCCTATATCACTGATGAAATCCAATTGATAGATTGATGCAATTTACCGGGTTAGGTAGTCTGAAATTGAACAAACTTTTTCCAGTCACTTTCATCACCATAATCATCAATTATATCAGGCAACGCTTCAGTTTTGTAGGAAGCCAGATAATTATTGATTTCAAGCTGTAGATTTGAAATTGAGTTGTTGATCAAATCACTTCTAAACCCTTTTTCACCAAGTCTTATAACCATTTCAAGTGAAAATACTCTGCCCAGAACTTGTCCAAGTTCAACCAGTTTGCGTTGAGCTTGTTTCACATCAACTGAAAAGTCGAGTGAGTTTTTCACGAGTTCTGCTGAATTAGTACTCAGATCATAATCTTTGAGATATTCATAGAGATTTGAAATGTTCATTTTTCTCATCCCTTTCAAAACGGATTCTGAAATTTGTTGATATAAAATATCATTAGATCCTTCGAAAATCTGATAAGGTCTGCTATCAACAATTGCGCGTCCTGCTATATGATCCTGTCTGTAACCCTTTGCGCCAACTAACTGGAGTAGTGATTGGGATGCATCCTGCATGTAATCAGTTATTATAGTCTTCACAGAATTAGCGGCGACATCCATTTTGGATAAATCCATATCGATTTTGGCATTTTCGACTGTGTATGCACACATAGCTGAACAAACGGTAAAAGCAGACTGAATTTTGGATAGTCGTTTTTTGACTTGATCGTAGGTAAATAAAGAATTCCCACCGACCATACGTTCTTTACAGTGATCCAGAGCTTCATCAAGCATTCTTTTCAGGAAACCCATACCCATACCAGGAAATTGAAGTCTGCTTCGATGCAGAATATCCAACATCATGGTAATTCCGTTGGTTTTTGGTTCTAATTTATAAGCCGTTGGGATATGGGCATCAATTTTATTGCGTCCATAAGGAAGCATATAGAGACCGAGATTCTTAAATACTTCTTCCACTTCGATACCTTTTAGATGGCTATCATGGATAAAGAAATCAATATCTCTGGTTAATTCGCCTTTTGAGTTTTGTCTGCGTGCTGTTAATAACCAGTAATCAGCCCAACCGGTAAGTCCTGCCCAGTGTTTAGTACCTTGCAGATGATAACCGTTATCTGTTTCAGTGTAAGAAGTTTGCATTTTCAATGCATCGGAGCCAAAATCAGGTTCGGTTATCATGAGTCCACCCAGATTTTTTTGATGGATTACACGATGGTATACAGATTTTTTAGCTTCTTCAGAGCCATAAATTGATACGGGTTGTAGAAAAAGGGCACCGTTAATCCCAACCAAAAGCGATAATGGAAGAGACTCATATGAAGTAGCTTCAAGCACTGCGAGGCATTCGGCGACATCGCCACCTCGTCCTTCATATTCTGAAGGGACAAAAACTGATAAGGGCGAGCATGACATGACATCACGCAATACAAAAGGAGGAAGTCCTCTCGTGAGGTTAATTTCCTCAAGGTTGGAACGTTCGGCAAATAGGCTTTTAAGCGTACGTTTATATTGGTTAATGAATGAAGAAAAATCAACATTCTCTACGGATTTATCTAATGCGTAAAGTTTCAAGGTAAAATTAATTGAGATTAATAGTTTCTCTAACTAAGAAGTGTAAGGTAACTAAAATACAAAATTTATATAAAAGTGTTTGTGAATACTTGTATATAAACGACAAAAGGCTTCCCGGGTTGAAGGGGAAGCCTTTGTGTAGTAAGAAAAAAGATGAGGCAGCGACCTACT
>DLXM01000151.1:0-5551 GCA_003448835.1 Bacteroidota bacterium
AGGACAAATCTATTTGTTGCTAACATCTTCAAGTAATCAGCAACTTCTTTTGATGTTAATCGTTTTCCAAGATTATCCGCCAATGAACTCATAACTGACCTTTAATTTAAAGATTTGGACGCCTTTCAGCTTTTTATTTTTCCGGATACAAAGAATAAATCTTTCCTGTTTCCGGAATTGAGGGATAATCATTTGAATGTGCTATATCTGACCAACCCCAACCATCCATCCAGTAATCTCCATCGCAGTCGTCATACGGACATAACATAGCAACCGTTTCATCCAAATCATGTTTGTTATACCTGAAATTGCCTATGAGATACGCTCTGTTACAATGCAGACACCATTTAAATCCATTTTCTTTTTCTTTTCTATCGGTGTCAAAAATCTCAGTGTATTTCTCATGATTCAGTCCATTGACGACTGTCTCATACTCACATTTACGATTTGTCTTTTTTTCCATACATTTCACCTCCATTGAAAAGTGGTTTTTGATGACTTTTTTTTATGTCAAAATCCCAATCACAAAGCTCTTTCGTTACATACTTTGTGATGTAATGATTTGCTCCTAATAACGGATCATATTTCTCAATATACGCATACCCGTGATAACGCTCCCACCATGGCTGACCGACTTGTTTGTATTGCATATCTCCAACCCCATTCAGCAGGAAGTGTATGTGTGTTCTGATATTGTCTGCAAACCTTTCGACCGCCATGAAATACGATACCGTCCGACCTGGCTTATGAATATCGTTCTTGATCCATGTGGCAAAATGCCTTTTTGCCCTGATGGTGTCTTTCAAGATCAAATCCTTGTCAAACTCCATCGTTCCCCACATGTCCCAATCGTATGTATTCAACCAAGCCCCCATTTCCATCTTAAGTTTTTCTCTTTCCTGATAACTCCATTCTTTGCCCTTCGGGTATAATGGTTTCATTACATACACCCCTTCCTATAAATATAGGGAAGGGGTGTTTCCATACCTCCTTTCCTATCGTTTACGTTTCATTTCGATCTTATTCTTTTGTCGTTACGCGACTCATTGAATAAGCATTTTTCCCTTGCCTACATCTGTTATTATTATCGTGCTCATGCAGGCTTTTGCGATTTCTTTACCGGAAGCCTCACGTTTTTGATTGGCTTATTGCTCCACTATTTTTGAATGTTCCCCTGGTGACTGTGTGCGATCCAGCTCCGACGAGCCTAACGCTTCGCGCCCATTCTCGCCGGATCGCACCCTAAAGTTTCAATGTATGATCCATAAAAAAACCCCTTCCGTTTCAGTCCAGAAGAGGTTCATTGACATTCTTCCTGTTGATGATATAATCAAAAGGAAGCATTCCTTTGTTGTCACCCGCCAAGGTCACGACTCTTCTGGATTGCTTCAAGGCCCGGGTTATGTTGCCGCATAATCCGGGCTTCCTATTTTATGCCTGTCTATTCATCTTTTTCATCATTCTCAGGATCATATTCTCTAACCTGCAATAAACCATCTTTATGAGGTATGAATTTTTCCCCTGTTCTTTTTAATATAAGAAATTTTTTATCTCTTGATATCTCATAACCCATTTCCAACCATCTGTATAATTCTCGCGGTATGCCTTTCTGATCTGCTTCATAGTCATTTTTGATTTCATTGAGAATAAGTTCTAATGGTGACTCTACTTGATCCTCTTCCTCGTATTCAGCCGATACTATTTCCCAATATCCCGCATTCTTCACTATATCATCTATGACAAATGACATGGGAATTGAGTAGTTCATTTCATTAATCCCCTTCTCAATATTTTCAAGACACGATAACAGCCGCTTAAGACTATTATTCAGATACATGGAAATGCTTGTTTCAGCCTTGTATTGTCTGAACATTGACACAATCTTGTTATATATCTCTTCGTCCGCTGTGAATGATTTAATTTTTTTTGCCATTCCATGATCCTCCTATATAGGATACTATATAGCTATATATTAGAATTACTATATCAATTTTTCTTTGTCAAGAGTTTTTTAATTTTTTTTACTTAATTTGTCAGATTTTTTAATGAGGGATTTATGATTTGTAATCAGTTGAAATTATAGGTTATTTGCTTCACCTGCTACTCTTCGCTTTTGGCTACCATCAAGATATCATTGATTTTTTATTGTAGTCAACAAGGGAGGCCGATTTGATTTTGTAGCAGATTACAACCCGTACTGCTTGACGAAAAAGGCATGTGCTGGTTGTTGGCGATACCTACAAACAAATGATTTTAATTTTGAATTGAAATGAGGATTACTATTTGTAACGGAGCGTAGCGATCGGGTGTATTGCTTTAGACAAGTTCTTCCACTGAAAACGACCGATACTCGAATGACTTGTCATCGTACAAATAATCAGCGATCATCAAAAACGATTTCCCTAAGTCGTTTAGCTTCAATATTACCCGATACGTGTCTACTTCGCCGTTCTGACTCACTGGGACTATTTTGTCGGGAGACTCGAATTCGTACCTATTATGTTCATACCAATCGTCAAAAGACTCTGTGTAGTATGTCGTTTCGTCTTCTTTGTCATACCCGCCATAGCATTCTTCCTCGTAACGGCCTCGTATGTATTCTTCATAATCGTCTTCATCCATCTCGTAATCCGCCCATGGTATGAACCTTGACAATATGTCGAAAGAAGTGTGGCCTGCCCAGTAATGTTGGGGAATTACCAATTCTTTGTAGCCAGTTGCTGAATCGCAGAATATTTTCACTGAGGTTCGGGAAAGAGACTTATTGACCCAGTCCTCGAATTCGGCATAAACACGTTCCTCGCTGGCAACTAGATTCATCCATTCTAAGTCGAGCAAAAGGCGTTTCAACCGGTACGCGGGAACGTCAAGCTTATACACCCTCTTTAGAAGACTAAAATTCTCCGAATTCAGCACGCTAGATTTCGGTATTACTATCTTATAGGCTTTCTTTGTCTTCTCTATCGTGTTTCTTGACACTGGCGTCCAATAGAACTTATCCTCGGTGGGGTCAAATAATGTTACGATTACTGGAAGATCATGGCGTAGCCAATACTCAACGTGTTTGGCATCGGGACGATACGTTATTGTGTTTTCGTCAGATTCAGAAAAATAGCTATCTCCCGATTTGATCTGAATGGCTATCAACTGACCTGTCGGTTTGTTGTTTTCCACAATCTCAACTTGCGCGTCAATTCCATAGTCCTTGACGAACTGTTCTCTAAAGAACCAACCTGACTCCGAGAACAATGTCTCCAACTTTGAAACTCCTACTCTGTCAGTTGCGGGCTCATTCATCTGTGTTTCCTTTTCGAGAAAAGCATCTGTCTAATGACGAAATCACCCGGAGCGCAGCGATCGGGTGCATTGATTTTGATATACATACAATTCATGCAGTTATGTTGCTTCTGTATTCGGTGGGACTGCTTGTCCTACAAATTCATTGGGTTTATCATTACTGTTAAACTCCATACGTGCCCATAATCCATTTTTTCTCAATTCCTCACGCACCTGATCAGCGCTAATTTCTTCTTTGATAAATCGCTCTTCCAACTCTTTATGCGGTTGATCTTTTATTTTTGACCAAGAAATTATACCATTTATGCAATCAATTAAAAATGTAGATATATTAGTAAGGATTAAATACTGCTCTTTTAGTATTTTTTTATCATCCGCAACTAACGTCCAACCTATATGGCACAATTCACTACAATCTGACCAATTTTCATGCATCTTTCCAAAATCGGGGGTGATTAAAGTAGGTTTTATTTTAAGCATTTCTAGAGGTATTCGCGCAAACTCGAATTTTTTATTTATGATTTTTTGATACCCAGAAATTTCATAAATTCGATTCTGCATTGTTTTGAAAGATCGAATATCGCTAATGTCTCTGTCTTTTAAATCATCTGACTTTAATATATACCAGTATTGAAAGATTATTCGTTCGAGAGCCAATCTGAATTCGAAAGCTGCATATGCCAATGCGGTCGACCGCTCCCCATCATGACTTTCAGATAACCACCTTTTCCCCTCAAAATAATGGTAGTCAATATTTTTTTCACGATTCCAAGATGTTGGGATCATAGATCTCCTTTACTTATAACGCCCGCAATATGCGGCGCGAGGGACGAGCGTCAGGCGACCGCAGGGAGCAAACATAATTGCCTTGTCATAAGTTAATTTAGCCATATAAGGTGATATTTTTGATCTAATATTTATAATCAGCAGGATCTAATTCCTCAATTACTTCGATTATATAAGGCGTGGACTGATCCGTATTAAATAGTACTTTAAAACATTTATTTCTACTAAAATTTGTTTTGCAATATATAAAATCAATGTCCATAAAATTCTTGTCACTCGAATCAATAATTTCATATCTATATTCGTTTGTTTTGACTTTATTGATGAATTTTCTAGATATTATCCGTATGCATGTTTCTTGACCTAACATTTGAATACATCCGCGCTTTGTTTTTCTGGCAGACCATTTTCTAGTTGTTTCACTTACCGATATGGGATTGTTCAGTGGTAGAGAAGCTGACTTTTTAGCAAGTTTATCGGCTTCACGATTATGAAGATTTTTCTTGTGAGCTTTTACCCATTCTATATCTACGCGAATAGGACATTTACTTACCTTCTTTTTCAGTTCTTTCCAAAGTTCAATATTTGCAACAGGCATTTTATTTGCTTTGAGCCACTTGGTTTTCGGCCAAACATTTATTGCACTGAAATAGTTATTTACTACGTAATTGGAATCAGAAAAAATCAATATTCGTTTAAAACTCGATAGATTTTCAAATATACGAGTAGCTTCATGAACTGCTATGGCACAAGCTTTAATTTCCATCTCATCAATCGTAGCTGACTCCCAACCCGGTGGAGCATAGCCCTCTGTTTCTTCATTCCCTTCATCATTAACCCATACAAACCATATTCCAACACCGGCAGCTCTTTTCTTATTGGGAAAAGAGGAACCATCTGTATAAATATTTAAGGCTTCTTCATCTATGATCCCAAGTTTGTTAGCCACGAGTCCTTTCTCCAAACTTTATTAATGAGCCTATTAAGAAAAATGGGGAAAATTGTTCTTTGTGAAATGAAACTGGGTGAAACAGAGGGACGTTGTTAACTTATAAACTTCCGAAGCTGTAGGTTGCTGCCCGGTCGCCCAACGGTGCCACAATATCTCAACCATACATCAGTTGTCACTGACCCCTCGCGTCCATCCGCCAGTATTTCCATATTTCATATCACAATTATGGATTAAAAGAACATCATTGATAACGGTTTGAAATCATGCATTTTAAGCGCTGTTGACGTTTTGTTTGTTTCAGGAAGGCTTCCTCAGGACCGTTCCTCCCCCGAAAATGCCACCTTTCGACCCATTATCAATAGATCGGTCAGAAAAGTCAAACTGCACCTTTGTATTTGAAAGTCATGCCACCATCTACCATAGCCGATTTTAACGATTTCATGAAATACATTATCATCGGAATTTGTCGGCCTGAAGTCTTCAGGATGAAATTTGGTCGTGAATTTGGTCGGGACT
>DLXM01000151.1:5563-5844 GCA_003448835.1 Bacteroidota bacterium
GTGGGGACGCCAAATATATTAAGTATTTAGACGATCACCCATTTGGGTAAATCCTTTTTAGTGCCCTCTCGGTGCCCTCGACATAATACTTTTCCCCCATACTCGCATTTTGTAGGTTTTGGTGAGGGGGAGATAAGAGACAAAACATCCCCGCTCGTATTTACGACCCGTGATCGTGAAAATAGCACGGGGAACCTCACTTCCATGATAAAGAAAATCGATCCTGGGGGATCCTGGTGCATCGTTTTTTTCAACGGTGAATTTGGCCGGCAAAACAACAC
>DLXM01000339.1 GCA_003448835.1 Bacteroidota bacterium
TATTTTAGTTGGAACCCAATTGGTAGCCAAAGGACTTGATTTCCCGAATGTGACGGTCGTTGGGGTGGTAAATGCCGATACTGAGCTTGCTTTTCCATCGTATCGATCCTCGGAAAGGATGTTTCAGCTATTAACCCAGGTCGCGGGACGAGCGGGTCGAGCGGAGAAAAAAGGGATGGTCTATTTGCAAACACGATTACCCGAACATCCTGCGTTGATTCATGCTTCCAAACATGATTTTGAAGCATTTGCGAAGTTTGAAATTCATTCCAGAAAAGAATTGTCCTATCCGCCTTACTCGCGACTCATCCAGTTTCAGTTCAAATCAAAAGATGCCCAGAAAGTCGCCGAAGTTGCACAAAATTTTACGGAATTGTTGAGCCAGGTATTCTCCGGTGCTCCCGTTTTGGGTCCGGCACCGGCAGTAATTCAGCGTTTATACAACGATTTCAGGTGGGAGAGTTTTGTTAAACTGGATGCATCCATGGGCACTAAAAAAATGGAATACCTGCTCGAGGCACTATTTTCAGCTTACGATAAACGCAAGCCAATCGGATCAAGCACCGTACGAATCAATGTAAATGTGGATGTCTAATGAATCAATCTTTTGATTGAATTTCAAATGTGATGCTATCGTTTTTGAGTAAAACTTTTGCAGAACCACCTTTTTGAAGTTTACCAAATAGAATTTCATCCACTAATGGATCTTTCAGGTACTCTTGAATCACACGCGACATCGGTCGGGCACCGTAGGCAGGACTATAACCCTTCGCAGCTAACCAATTTCTGGCATCTTTCGATAATTCAAGCGTAACTTTTTTCTCACCAAGCTGGACATTCAGCTCTGCGACAAATTTATCGACAATCTTGAGGATGACTTTCTCATCCAGGTGTTTAAAGATGATAATATCATCCAGGCGATTGCGAAACTCAGGTGTGAAATGTTGTTTGATGGCACCCATTGGATCTCCACCTGAAACCGCATGGTCACCATCAAGGAAACCAATTCCACTTCGACTGATTTCACGTGAACCAACATTTGATGTCATTACCAAAATTACATTTCGGAAATCAGCTTTTCGTCCTGTGTTATCAGTAAGAGTTGCGTAATCCATTATTTGTAACAAAACATTGTACACATCCGGATGAGCTTTTTCAATTTCATCCAACAACAACACACTATTTGGATTTCTTCGAATGGCATCTGTGAGAAGTCCACCTTGCTCAAAACCAACATATCCTGCCGGAGCACCAATTAAACGGGACACAGTATGTTTTTCCATGTACTCACTCATGTCAAAACGCACCAATTCGATACCCATTTGTTGGGATAATACTCTACAAAGTTCCGTTTTACCAACTCCGGTCGGACCGGAAAACAAAAACGAACCAATCGGTTTTTGAGTGTTCCCAAGTCCGGCACGATTTCTTTTAACTGCGTTGACCATGGCATGAATCGCCTTTTCTTGACCGTAAACAGCGCTTTCAAGATTCTTATCCAACTCGCGAAGGCTTTCTTTGTCACCGGATGTCATGCTCTGAATTGGAATTCTGGCAATATTTGCGACCAATTCTTCGACGTCGCGCATCGTTACCTGCTTGCGATTCGTGGATTTCAACGAAACCCGGGCTCCAACTTCATCCATTACATCAATGGCTTTATCCGGCAATTGTCTATCGTTCAAATACCGAACTGATAAATTCACTGCAGCTTCCACTGCGGATGGTTGATATTTAAGTCCATGATAGGATTCAAATTCGGGTTGTAATCCAGTCAGAATCTTGATGGCATCTTCACTCGAGGGTTCATGAATATCGACTTTTTGAAATCTTCGAGACAGTGCACGATCTTTTTCGAAATGATTTTTATACTCTTCAAAGGTGGTAGCGCCTACACATCGAAGTTTACCGGATTGCAAGGCGGGTTTTAACAGATTAGAAGCATCCATTGTACTGTTTCCCGCGGCACCGGCACCAATCAGATTGTGAATTTCATCAATAAACAAGATTACTTTTTTCTCTTGTGTAATTTCATTGATCACTTTTTTCAGACGTTCTTCAAAATCACCGCGGAAACGAGTTCCAGCTAATAAATTGCCTAAATCCAGGGATAGCAATCGATAACCGGACAGACGATCAGGTACTGTTCCACTAGCCAAACGTTGTGCGAGTCCCTGAGCGATTGCTGTTTTCCCAACCCCGGGATCGCCAACAAAAATTGGATTATTTTTAAGTCTTCGGCTCAGAATTTCAACCGTGCGCTGGACCTCGACATCTCGTCCGATCAGTTTATCGAATGCACCATCCACAGCCAGTTGGGTCCAATCGTCTGTGAACAACGCCAAAGCAGATCGTTTGTTCTTTTTCTTCGATGCAGTTTGTTTATCAGATTGAGTTTTATTGATGTCATCAGGTCTTAAAGAAGACGATTCATCATCAAAATCATCAAAATCATCAAAATTGAATTGGTCTGCATCATCACCCAGTTCATCCCAGATGGCGTCATCCAGATCGTCATCTTCCAGATCATCTACCATTTTTCGGATGCCATGCGCAACATAATTCATAATGTCGAGTCGTTCGATACCTTGTTTTCGAAGGAAAAATACCGCATGGGAATCTTCCTCAGTAAACATTGAAATCAAAACATCACCAATACCTACTTCTTTTTGTTCAGCAGCATGAGCGTGCATCAAACAATGATGGATAACCCGTTTAAAACTAGTCGTGTGAACGGGTTCCTCCTCGGGAGTGACTTTTTCGAGTTGGGTGTAAAACACCTGGAGATCCTCCTGAAGCAATGCAATATCTACGCCGGCCGAATATAAAATTTTGTACCCGGTATCATCCAAAATAATGGCATGCAATAAGTGCTCAATACTCACAAACGCATGATTGTCGGTTCTGGCAAGAAGCCAGGTATCTCTCAACACTTTGTCTAATTCTTTACTGTACATGGTTTAAGTTTTTTCCGTTACGCATTTGAGTGGATGTCCTTCTTTTTTACTCAACTGCTCTACAAGTTCAACTTTTGTTTCAGCAATCTCTTTCGAATATAAGCCACAAATCCCACGTCCCTTACGATGGACATCATTTGTGATCTGCACAGATTCTGCGACATTTTTTCGAAAAATCGTTACTAACACCTTTACAACGAATTCAAACGTCGTATAATTATCATTTAATAAAATTACAGCATACTTAGGAGGCTCAGTGAGCTTCGTTTTTACTTTTTCGCTTAATCCAGTATGTCCGGCTGGTGATTTAATACTCACGTGAACAATATTATAGGTCTCAATTTAGATTTCTGTTGCAATTTCAAACGAAGTGTTAGTTCGGATTTAAATGCAATCGTTCGAAGTTATTTTTCAATAGTTAAACAACGAACTCATAGACAAAATTTCAAGTTCTAAGATTTAATGATCCGACTTCAATAAAACGAACATCCAAAGTTACAAACAATAATGTAATCCATTCGCTCGAAGTTCGATGCAGTTGTGTCGGTTAGCAACGGAATTTTACATATTTCCGGTTTTCAAGTGTTACGCTTTATTTGGTATATTGGCAACTAATAACTGAGCTAGTTAGTTTGTGATTGCATACGTTATATGGGATGTAATCGTTAATTCTATAGAATACGGTAAAGTAACGCCCGAGCATGAACGCTGATAATTCGGATAGTAAAAAAAATATTTTCAATCTAGACCTAAAGCTTGATAACAAGCTCATGGACAGCGTGTACAAATCAATTCAACCTGCACTTGAAAAAGTGATCGGGGTTCCTGGTTTAATGGATATTTATAATGGTGCGGTTGCTCAAAACGATCCTGATAAGTTTTCGGATGCCATTTTACGTCACATGGATATTAAATGTGAGATTTCTGAACAGGATCTTGCCAGAATCCCTAAAAATGGCAAAATAGTAGTCGTTGCAAACCACCCATTTGGTGGGATCGAAGGCATCATCATGGGTGCAATTCTGCAACGCGTTCGTCCCGATGTGAAAATCATGGCCAATTATGTTTTGTCCGTGATTCCCGAAATGCGGGATTTGTTCCTTTTTGTAGATCCTTTCGGTGGACCATCTGCTGCCCGCGCAAATCTGGCTACGATGAAATCAACGATAAGCTGGGTGAAGGATAATCAAATGCTCGGGGTTTTTCCCTCTGGCGAGGTATCACATTTGAAATGGGGAAGCCGGAAAATTATTGATCCACCCTGGAGTGATACTATCTCTAAGATTATTAGGAAAACCGAGAGTCAGGTCATCCCAATGTTTTTTGCCGGTAATAATCGCATGATATTTCAGATTGCGGGACTCTTGCATCCACGTTTGCGAACCGCGTTGATTCCTCGTGAACTCATCAATAAACGTGGATCAGCGATCGAAATTCGGGTGGGCAATGTAATTCCATGGTCACGCCTGAAAAAAATCCAATCTGAAAAAGAGTTGACTGAGTATCTCCGTCATCGGACTTACATGCTTGAAAATCGTCCGGCTTCGGAACATAAACCTGGTATTGTTGAGAAAATCGTAAACTGTGGATTAGAGCCACTTATTGATCCGGTTGATCCCGAGTTATTATATAATGATGTTGAGCAACTTCCGGAATCACAATTGTTACTTTCGAGTGGCGAAATGGAAGTCTATCACGCCGCGTACAAGCAGATTCCGAACATCATGCGTGAAATTGGACGATTACGTGAACATACTTTCCGTGCTACGGATGAAGGCACGGGGAAACCCATCGATATTGATGAATTTGACTCATATTATCAGCATTTATTTGTCTGGAATAAAGAAAAAAACGAACTGGTAGGTGCTTATCGTTTGGGTAGAACCGACAATATCATCAAGTGTTTTGGCAAAAAAGGACTTTACACCACGACACTTTTTAATATCAAAAGCTCATTTTTTGATGAGATTAATCCGGCTTTGGAGATGGGACGATCGTTTGTCCGACCGGAATATCAACGATCATTTTCACCCTTGTTGATGCTCTGGCGTGGAATTGGTCATTATGTAGCTAAATATCCGAAGTACAAGATTCTGTTTGGACCCGTTTCGATCAACAAAGAGTATCAATCCAGTTCCCGTCAATTGATGGTCACCTTCCTGAAAATCCACAATTATCTACCGGAACTTGCTGCCAAAGTCAAAGCCCGCACCCCGTTTCGCTCTCGCAAAATCAAAGGGTGGGACAAAAAACACAGCAAACGCATTATCAGCAGTATTGATGAGGTATCGGAAGTCGTCAGTGACCTGGAATGGGATGATAAAGGTGTCCCAATTTTATTGAAACAATACCTGAAAATGGGTGGGAAGTTGCTCGGATTTAACATTGATCCGAATTTCAGTGATGTATTGGACGGACTTATTTTGGTGGATGTCACTAAGACCGATCCGAAGATTATGGAGCGCTACATGCCCCGCGAAAAACTCATGAAATTCCATGAGCTCCATAAATCTGATGCGTATACCAAAGATCTGCCGAAATCCAAACCAACCGAAAATCTGGTTGAAACTGAGTAATTGCCTGTTAGGTACTCAAAATTTGCTGTTATAAAAGGTTTTCTAAAAGGGTGGCGGTGTTTTGTAGATTTGTTTTCCGAAATTTGTCCAATA
Organism: Bacteroidota bacterium; assembly: GCA_003448835.1. Classification (GTDB taxonomy): domain Bacteria; phylum Bacteroidota; class Rhodothermia; order Balneolales; family HLUCCA01; genus UBA11400. The sequence continues at coordinate 5,627 of DLXM01000339.1, forward strand.
TTTCTTCAGCTGAAATGGGTGGATTATTCAGGTTTTCAACTTGAGTTATAAAAGCTTGTGTCGCTATAATTGGAGACACTTCAATTATAGAAGTTAGATAATCATCGGGATGTATTGCTTTTATGCCATGTTTGGCTAATTCTTTGGATGGAAAGTCCTTGATATTAAATGTTACGATAAAGCTTGCATTACTTTTAATCGCTGCAGCCAATACGTGTACATCATCATTGTCGGGCAATTTTAAACCTATTGACAATTGCTCATAACTGGTGACATTAGCTCGTGGAAACGTGTCATTCATCATAGATCGCATCCTGTCGAAATTTTTCGCAGTTAGATCTGGTCTATTTTTTAGTATACTTCGAATCCATTCGTCATTTATTTGATCACTCCACCTTGGTTCGTACAGTTTTTGCTGTGCCAAATACAGAAAAAAATCACGAACAGGCGCAGAGTACAATACACATGCATCCAGAACAACAATTTTGAGCATGGAGATTTAGTACAAATTCAGAAGTTGAGACTCTTCGGTAAGTTTTTTCAGATTGACCAGCGCAATTTGTTTCTGTATTTCTTCATAGTTTTTCAGGTCGGAGAAAAGCACTCTGCGGTGTCGACCAACTTTTTTGAAAGGAAGCTTGCCGGCTTCTAATAATCTAACGACGAAAGGTCGCGAAACATTCAGATAATCGGCTACTTGTTGAGTGGTCAAATATTGATCCTCACTGAGAATTTCAGAATGTTTACCCTCAGCAAGATTTTTTAGAATAGTTTCGATGCTGTCTAATGCCGATACAGGAAGTTGAAAAGCCGTTCCACTATCTTTAACAGCGAATTCAATTGATTGTGCGTTGTTTTTGTAGAGTTTAGACAGTTTACGAAAGCTTTTAAGAGAACGTTTTGCAAGGTCTTGGTCAGTGGTTGCTGTGTTTGCCATGGCGGTATTGGTTTGTTGTATTTCTAGTAATATACAAAATATTCGAATTATTCGAACAATTTGTGGCGACTTAGGAGGTGATATTTGTTTCTAAACATGTGG
>DLXM01000273.1 GCA_003448835.1 Bacteroidota bacterium
AGATTGCTCGACTCAATTGATGATCTCGATAAGTAAGTAAAATAAATATGTAGGTTGTCCGACTGGAAACATGAAGGAGGATCTCTTGAATATTTTGACGGATTGGAATCAGCTTATAGGGAGGTAAGTAGAAAAATTCTCGGTTTCGAATGGGCAAATTGAGAAAATAAGTATTTCAAAACTCTGAGGGTCTTCGTATATTGGCAACCTTGCACGGAGAGATGGCTGAGTGGCTGAAAGCGGCATCCTGCTAAGATGTTGAACCCCCAACAGGGTTCCGAGGGTTCGAATCCCTCTCTCTCCGCATCAAACAAATCAATTATTATAAGACCCTATAAGCATCATAGTTTATAGGGTCTTTCTATTTAGGCTTCATTTTTTCAAAATTATTACCTATCTAAGCAATTTCTTAGAATTAACAAGAATCTTAAAATTTCAAATAATGTGTAGTTCCAAATCTCCACGATTCTGAGAGTTATTGTAAGATAATTATTGATAGTAAAAATGATATGATGAGTGATATTAACAAAATACATCCAATTGAATCAGCTTTAATCAGTGATATTAGCACTTTGATTGAACAATCTCAGAAACAAGTAGTGTCCCAAGTCAACAGTAGTCTTTCCATACTCTTTTGGAAAGTTGGCAATCGGATAAATGAGTTTGTTTTGGAACATAAACGAGCAGAATATGGTAAGAAGATTGTCGTGACACTGTCCCGACAATTGGTAGATCGATTTGGGCGTAATTTTGAGGAAAAGAATCTCAGACGAATGATTCAATTTGCAGAAGTATTTAATGTGTTTGATAATGTAGTTACTTTGTCACGACATTTAAGCTGGTCACATTTTATAATTCTTATACCCCTTAAAACTGAAAATCAACGAATGTTTTATGCATATCGAGCCGTACAATTTCAATTAGGAGTTAGAGATTTAAGAAAAGAAATAAACCAAAAATCATTTGAACGTACCACTATTGCCGATGCACAGCTACCCGATATTACGCATCATCTATATGGTAATTTTAAAGATCCTTATTTGTTAGATTTTTTAAACCTACCAGAAGGATACCTTGAATATGACCTTGAAAGTGCCATTTTAAGTGAACTAGAAAAATTTATATTAGAGGTTGGGAAGGGTTTTGCGTTTGTAGAACGTCAGAAGAGGATGATAATTGATGGTGAGGATTATTATTTAGATCTGCTATTTTACCACCGTAAATTGAAAAGATTAGTTGCAATTGAGTTAAAGATCGGCAAGTTCCAAGCAAAGCATAAGGGCCAAATGGAATTGTATTTGAAATGGTTGAATAAGTATGAAAAACAATCAGGAGAAGAAAATCCTGTTGGTCTGATTTTGTGTGCTGAAAAAAGCCGTGAGCAAGTAGAGTTACTCGAAATGCATAAAGATGGAATAATGGTTGCAGAATATTGGACTGATTTACCACCGAAAATAGAATTGGAAAAACGATTACAAACAGCATATTTAGATGCAAAAAAAATGATTGAAAAAAGAAATCTGTTAGATAGATAAATTAAATCGATAGTATATCAGAGCTCTACTACTACATAAACTAGAGCAGTTTATGTATGGAATTCTTTTAGTTAATTAGATTTATAAAACTCGTCATGGCAAAAAATCAACATAAACTCCGCATGGGAGTCCGTAAAAACATTGCTCTTATTGCTCACGACAATCGTAAGGCGGAATTGCTGGAATGGGCAAAGTTTAACAAAGGGACTCTTTCAAAGCACAATTTATTTGCGACCGGGACCACAGGCGGACTCATAGCGAACGAATTAGACTTACAGATTCATCGATATCGAAGTGGTCCGTTGGGCGGAGATCAACAAATCGGTGCCAGTATCAGTGATGGGGTCATCGATTTTATGATTTTTTTCTGGGATCCACTGCAATCGCAACCACATGATGTGGATGTGAAGGCACTTTTGAGATTATCGGTGTTGTATAATATTCCGGTGGCCTGTAATCGTGCTACGGCCGATTTTCTGGTTTCATCACCACTTTTGAATGGTAGCTACGACCGTATTGTACACGATTTCCAGCTCCCCAATCCGAACATTTCGTATTAAGAAGTTTAATTTTATTTGAAAAATTTCATTTTGTGAACTAAATATCGTAAATTTTACTATGTACAGTTCACAAAAAGATATTATCTGGTTGCTCTACAATAATCCGGTCACTGTATTTACGCTGCCTTCAGTAGCATTAATTTCAGATGAGACGAACTTTCAGTCGTTAAATCAGAAGCTTAATTATTATGTACGGACGGGTAAATTGATGCATCCACGCAAGGGAATTTATGCCAAACCCGGTTATAATCCTGAAGAATTGGCTTGTATGCTCTATACGCCATCATACTTATCGCTCGAGTACGTTTTGCAAAAAGCAGGGGTCATTTTTCAATTTGATAGCCGAATCACGTCCGTAAGTTACCTGAGTCGGAGTGTGGAAGTGGAAAGTCATACCCTCGCATACCGTAAAATAAAAAATGAGATATTAATTAATTTGTCGGGAATTAACCGAAGTGGGAACAT
>DLXM01000070.1 GCA_003448835.1 Bacteroidota bacterium
TATTCAACCCGAACCGGCAGAACATCTTGTTGGCTGGATGGAAGAACAGGGATATAAGGTTGGATATGAGGTAAATGACTGGCGTTGTAAAATAAACGTCTTTGGTGGATATTCCCTAAACTTTCCCAATGACGAGATTATGAGTGCATTTCTAATTAAGTGGATGTGATGAGCATTGTGATCGAATTTGCAGAACTTGAAGATTCGCCGTGGTGGCAGAATTTCGCCAGGGCATTTCGTTCAAAGACACGTAGGGATGTTGATGAACATCTTGCGGAATTCAATGCCACATATCCCATGCCGGGCCGTGGACCTTGGAATCTAACCTTTGAGGATGAGGATGGGTTCAGTATGTTCCTACTCAGGTGGTCGTGATGCGAGTTGAGCTTAATTTTGAAGACCTACTCGATGCTCAATGGTGGCGTAATTTCGCTAGAAGCACCAAACTACAGTCACGAAAAGATGTTGACGACTGTCTTAAAGATCATAATGCCAAATATAATTGGGATCCTGGGAATTGGGCATTGATATTTGAAGATGAAACTGATTTCAGCATGTTCCTACTCAGGTGGTCATAATGCACAACTTGTTTATATTTGACGATTCATGCAGATATGAGGACGTTCCAATTTGGTGGCGTAATTTTATGGATGCCCATTGTAAATCACCAATATTACTAACTGAAGATGAGTTGAATGACATTCTAAACCCACTCAATGCTAGATTTTTCACTACTAAAAATGAAGACAATGAATTTGGTGATCGATATCTAAAGTTCGAGAATGAAGCAGATATATCACTTTTTATTCTACGGTGGTCATAATGCACGACTTGTTTATATTCGGTAGCTCTGCCAAGTATGACGATGTGCCGATTTGGTGGCGTAATTTCTTGAAAGCTCATAGCGATAATAAAAACAATCTGATAACTGCAGAAGTGTTGAACAAGATATTGAAGCCCCAGGATATTATGTTTTACAGCACCAAGGGACTTGGTGAGGGATTCGGTGACCGATATTTAAGGTTCGAGAATGAGGCCGATATATCCCTTTTTATCCTACGGTGGAGTTAATGATTACCTATAGGGAAGTCGAGTTCGGCATACGAGTGCCAGTCCTTCATGAAGTGGTCATAAGGATTATGCCAGATGCGTATTGGATGACCTATAATAGAGACCAAGATGCTATTCATGAAGAAATGTACCAATGGTGTAAGAAAAATTGTAAGGGACATTTCTATTTTTATCCGAGTTGGACGAAGAAAATTGGAGCAGAATTTGACGACGATGAGGACGCAGTTCTATTTGCCCTGAGGTGGTCATGATTGAGTTTGAGCTCGTAACTCTTAAAGGAAAACCTGGCCCTGATATTATCAGATGTTGGAATAACTTGTTGGATCAAAAGAATTCAGAATGTGATCGTGATTTTTTCACCATGGTGCGTCTCATTGAGGATGAGTTATCCAATTACAATGCAAAAGTATCGAAAAATCATCTTGTATTTGAGGATGAATTGTACGCCACTATGTTTATATTGAGATGGTCATGAACAAAATCCAACTTGATCTTAATAACATCACTTACGCTGAATACCTGAAAATTTATTATTGGTGTAAAAATAATGCTCTGCTTTTCACTGTTGATTATCTAGATTGGGTGAAATATTTAGACACATGGTGGGTTTTTGATCATGAACGTGATGCAGCATTATTTGCCCTGAGGTGGCTATGATTCGACTTGAAATTATCACACATATTCCTGATGATAACCGGTATAAAATTTTAACGTGTTGGGATAACATGTTGAAACACTTAACTATGGAGAGTTCCTCCATTAACGTGGTGCAACGAGTCGTGGATGAATTATCCAAATATAGTGCCAAAATTTCAGATGGTCATATTGAGTTTGACGATGATGCCCTAGCTAGTATGTTTATATTGAGGTGGTCATGAGCAAGGTTGAGAAAACAACATACGCAGGTTGGGACAATTATCCAGTTTACAGTTGTAGAGACATGGATGATTGGTCTGAAATCAGTGAATGGATGTATAAGAATGGTTGCAAACCGTTTCTATTGAGTTCGGGTAGTAGTCGTTATGTGTTTCAAGTTAGAGAAAATTATGACTGGTTCGTATTGAGGTGGTCATGATTAAATTAGAAATCGTAAAAAACAGGGGCAATGATTTTGTAATTGATCCAATTTGGTTTAATTTTATCGCAGCGATAAAAAAGGACCTGAACCACACCTTTCATGATAATGACTTTGAATTTTGGAGACGTGTTCGGTCAGAGTTGGCTTCATATGATGCCACGTTGCATCTTCACGATATTGAATTCAAATCAGAGGAACAGCTATCCATGTTTATATTGAGGTGGACATGATTCAGCTTAAAATTCTGAATTATTCTATAGATGATTCACGATTTGGAACCGTTGCGCCATATTGGGTTAATTTGGTAAACGATTGTCGTGATAAATGCACTGGGGATGATTATGACAAAAAAGTATGGACACACATCTATGCTGAATTGGCAATGTATAATGCCACGTTCAAGGATTTTATGATTGAGTTCGAAGATGAGTCCCAAGCTACCATGTTTATATTGAGATGGACATGACTCATCAAATAGTGCTGTGGGATTTAAAAGATCCCAAAGACCCCACTATACAAAACATGTGGGTAAATTTCTGTAGTTTACTAGGAATGGATATAACCGTAAACAACCTAAATCAAAAACTTGCAGAATTCAAAGCCAAGTATATATGGGATGACCGACGGATTTATATTGAGTTTGAAGACGAGCAAAATCTTAGCTTGTTTATATTGAGGTATTCATGACTTACAAAATAGTTCTATGGGATAAAGAAAGACCCTTCACAGCTATTTCTCAGAGATGGTGGATAAATTTCTGTAACTCACTGGCTTACGAGTTATCAGAATATAACGTGAATCAAAAACTCAAGGAATATCATGCCAAATATGTATCGGCAAACGAGCAAATCTACATTGAGTTCGAAGATGAAAAATACAGTAGTATGCTTATATTGAGGTTTTCATGATTTATAGAATCACTTTAGAGGATAATCCCACCTGGTGGAAAAACTTTTGTAATCAGGATAAAATCCCATCTGATTTACGTCGAGAATTGCGAGAATACCATGTCAGATATTCATGGGATTCTGTTCTCCGAAAAGCATATGTTGAATTCGACGATGAGCAATATGCCAGCATGTTTATATTGAGGTATTCGTGAGCGTTAAAATGACTCTTTGGAGTACCGGTACACCGGTGGTGACTTGGTGGAATAATTTTTATTGTCAACATAACACGGGTATTGGCTCATTAAGTGAAATCGACATAAACCAAATACTCAAAGAGCATTACGCCAAATACGTGATTGCCTATAAAGAAATCTATGTTGAATTCGAAGATGAGCAATATGCCAGCATGTTTATACTGAAGTATTCATGATCCAACCTGTATCAATCAAGCCCTTTAAAGTGCAGCTCACCAATAAGGATTTACGTTGGTGGTTGAATTTCTGCGAAGAAACCAAGAGTACAAATATGAAAGAATTGCAAGCCAATTTGAAATTATATAATGCCGAATATGTTTACGAGATACCCAGTGGGAATTCATTTATTGAATTTGACGATGAAAGGTACTATAGTATGTTCATATTGAGGTTTTCATAATGATTAACGCCAAACCATTGATGTCTAATAAATTTTGGGTACTAGAAGAAGATGGTACTAAGATCGGAACTCTTCAGGCTATGGATGATGGTTATATTTTGATCATGAATGGATCAAAGAGCTACATTCAGACTGAGGAATTATATAAGAAATATCAGATCAAATTAGAAAAGAAGTCCATTACCAACTCATCTAAGAAAGACGAGCCCGTTGTCTTTGAGTATCCCAGTGCGTCTGAACCATATAACAGCATTTGGAATTGCAATCTAAATCTTCCCCTATACACGAAAAAGCCCGACAGTAAGAGCCTACACTGTGCCGGATATTATATCGTTAAATTCGATAAGGGTTGGGTTGAAGCTTTCTGTCCCAAGCTAGTGACGTTGAATAAGTATCCATACAAGGGACCATTTAAGAATCAAATTGAAGCAAGGGCAGTATTAGTAAATGAGCGATAATCTTAATTTAACACCGATCAAAGCATTAATGGATGCTATCAATTCACAATTGGGCAGCAATCAGAAGGAAGTACGAATCACGATGGAACGTGCTCGTCAAGCTGAAAAAAGCCTAAGTCAATTACTTTTAAAGTTGGTTGAACTACAGGACAAGATTATTAAACTACAAGAAAACTCCGCATCTGGTCCAGTAAATATCGAGCTTAAAGGGGATAAATTTTGATCAAGATCTATACGAAAACCACTTGTCCGTATTGCGTGATGGCTAAAGATTGGCTAAAAGAAAACAAGTATCAGTACGTGGAAGTGTTGTTAGATGACGATTCTGAACGTCAGGCATTTTATGATAACCATAAGATAGCGAGTCGTACGGTACCTCAAGTTTTTAACAATAATAGGTTAATCGGTGGGTATACAGAGCTAATTATGAGCGAATTGTCCGTTAGATTTGATATGCTGCAGGAGGATTTTTAGATAAATACTACGTTAATTATGTGAGGGAACGTAGTAAAATGTCAAGACCAAAACCCAAGGTACTAGCTGAGATAGTAAACAAGACCACTTTTAAGAGTGATCAAATATTAGCCTGCGATGGAATCTGGGCAGTGTTTTTTGACGGTAAACCTATTAATTTGAAGATCGTAAACATGATAAGCAGTTTCCCCGGACCCAAGTATAAGAAGGTAAGTTTCAGCAATCGCGGACATGCTATCAATCTCTGTAAGAAATTAAACGAGCAATTTAAAACAGACAAGTTCATCGTAGTGCTATTGTCTGAAGGTAAGAAAATATTTCCCTAAATGAACAAACAAGACATTCGAGCTCATTATGAGTCGGAACTCAACGCGATTAAAGAAGCCAATACGCTTGAATCGTGGTCTAAAAACAATCTAGACGGTTTATGGAAAACCCAGCATAGTCTCCAACTGTCTCGCTTTGGCTTTCTAATCTTGAAGAAATATTGTAAGGTCAATGACGTCAGTATGCTGAGTGTCAGTCTGACGAATGGGCGAAGTATTGGTGAATTGTTGATGCTGGCCAATACCATGAATGTCCCATATTACCTCACCGAATCATACACTACGTCCAAATTGTTAATTCACACGATTGAGTCCGATCGTTCGACCATGCTCATTATGGGTGATGGGAACATTATAAATTGGGCGAATATGTACCGAAACGATTGACTTAGTCAGGATTGATGCTACTATTGCATTATGAGCAATAGAACACTTCTGGTAGTTTGGGACGACGTCGGACTCGAAGCCGTCAAGGATTTGACCGAGTTCTATGATTCGAACAATTTGCTCACGACCATCGCGGATCCAAAATCCGGCACTCGCAGCCCATACATCAATTGGCAGCTTCGCGCCCGATATAATAGTCACAGGAATTACGAGATCTATATGGTTGTAGTGGATCCAGAAATTACTACTGAAGAATTTATTGAACGCTTTGAGCAGGATCCGGAAATGATGAAGGACCTGATCAAGAGCAAGGGTGAGAATATCGGATACTAACATGCCCAAAATTGATGCCGTTCGCGTAGGTAACAAGCTAATTCCTCGAGACTCAGTTAGCTTTGTCAAGGCATATCAATGCCCCAAAACCAGTGCTATCTTTTCTAGTAAAAAAGAATATATCACCCATATGCACAATCGTCGGTCTGCCCTCCATGCTAGGATTCTGCGTGACACGAAGATTGCTGAGCTGCATGATTGCCTGGACTTTGACAGCATTATCCAGTGGGTTATTGACAACAGCGCCTTCTATCTGGGTCTTGTTAAGTGGAAGGACGGCAATTACGATCTCGATAGGTATCCCAATGCTGCTGATTTCAAAGTTGAGATCACCTATCTTAATGTCAAGCATGGTATGGTTAGCAATACCCACCACTGTCCCAAGAATGGTGTGACCAATTGGGGTGGCGATAAAGATAAGCCCAGGAGATATCCGGGCTGGGAGGGTCGAATCGAATTTACCTACTCACACGACCTGCCTGGGTTTAACTGGGATGCCATGAAGATGCTAAGAATCCATACTGGTTCGGGTGGTGGAAGTGGCAAGAACACCTATGGCTTTGATGTCAGGTTTTTCGATGACGATTGGGTTGGCCTGACCAAGGGTCTGACCTTCGATCTCATCAAGGATCCGAACAAGGTGCATAGCTATAGCAATGGTAGCACGCGATATTTCCGTAACCTGTAAGTCTATGAAAACTTATAGAAACGAAATTGGGGTATTACATCGACTCGATGGGCCTGCCGT
>DLXM01000240.1 GCA_003448835.1 Bacteroidota bacterium
TGATTCAGTTGTATCAGTTAAAATAGTACTAAGTTGAATGGTATCAAGCTGTTTTATAAGTTCAACATCCTGCCATTTACTCTCGGTTAGAGATTTAATTACCCCAATTATAAACTGCAATATTGCAATATCCGCGCCGGGGTGTTCCTGGAGATCCAGAACTCTGATTTCAATTGCATTTCGATCGAATCGAGCAATTGCTCCGCGTGCATTAAGCCATTCTTCTTGTAAGATTTCGTCCGGGTCCAGCGGGGCAATATCATCAAATATTTTCTGGAGTAATTCGGTACGATACGATTGCTCTGTATAGCATGGTTCGGGAATCACATATCCGGAAACAGATGGTACTCTTTTTGCATTAGTTCGGTAAACAGCCAGGCGATTATCCAAAATACCGGTCAGTTTGCCATCCATAACCGGAGAACTGGCTGATAATACCGGAAGAATTGGTAAAATTACTCGAATCGCAGCATGTAAACGACCAAATTCGTCATCCCCGGCAAAAGGCAAATTCAAATGTGTACTTTGGAGGTTTGCCCAACCATGTCCACGACAATCAAATATCTTGTTGAATGTTTCGTAAATCTCGTTGTACTCATGGTCCCAAAGCTTGGTTTCTTTGAATGGGTCCATCCATGGATGTGTAGCAGTTGGCATAAGACAGGCATCGAATTTAGCCAGAATTTGGTTAATTCGACGGACATCCCGCTGAAAAAGAGCAGTCAGACCGGATAAATCCTTTGCCGGTCCATTCGTTTTGAGTTCAATGACATGACTTACAAGTTCATTACACCAAGCCAGTTCACCCTGATCGGTTTCTGACACGACCTCACCCTCTACGTCTTTTATCAACAAATCTGCGATTGGTTTGACGTTGAGTGTAGTTCGATCTACAATCATGTATTCCATTTCGACGCCAAAAACTTGAAAGAGGTTATACATAGGGGGAGGGGTGAAGGAGTGAAGGAGTGAAAGAGAGAAAAAGTGAAGGGGGTGAAGGAGTGAATTGTAGGAATCGTAGGTAGTACACAAGCACTGCAAGTGCGAAGTCTAGTACCGAAGATCGTGGAAAGAAGTGAAGCGAAATACACAAGTGGCGTGAGCCATGGAGTCTACCGACGTAAATCGTGAGCATAGCGAGCGAAAAAGTGAAGGAAATTTCAACATATTAGCGGCGACGGAATTGTTTGCGGTCCTCGATGCGACGTAGAAATACTTCCATAATGCGCAAATACAGATCATCTTTTAGCAGCGAATCTTCAATTCCGGAATCAATATTCGGATTATCATTGACTTCAATAACATAACATTTGTTGCCAACTTGCTTCATATCCACTCCATACAATCCATCCCCCATCAAATTAGCGGCTTTGATAGCTGTTTTCATAACATGTCGGGGGACCAATTCCACCGGAACCGTTTCTTCATTACCAAATGATTGACGACCCGCTCCATCACGTTTTATGATTTGCCAGTGTTTTTTAGCCATATAATATTTACAGGCATACAATGGTTTTTGGTCTAAAATCCCAATTCTCCAATCATATTCTGTCGGCATGAACTCCTGAGCAACAACTAATTCAGATTTTTCGAAGAGTTTCTTTAAAACATCATCAAGTTCAATCTGATTACTGGCCTTAATTACACCCGATGAAAAAGAACCATCCGGTTCTTTAAGGATGACAGGAAAACCAAGTTCCTCGGCAATACGGTCAACATTATCTTTGTGGACAATCATCGTTTTAGGACCGGGAATATCATTTTGATAAAGTACTTCCGCTAAATAAACTTTATTCGTACATCTGAGAATCGATTCCGGATCATCAATTACAACGAGTCCCTCTGCAGCTGCTTTACGCGCAAATCTGAATGTATAATGATTAACGTTCGTCGTTTCACGAATAAACAAAGCATCGAACTCAGCTAAACGGGAAAAATCATCTTTTTGAATCAATTCAACACCGATTCCCAGCTGCTCTCCTGCACGGATAAATTTTTGTAAGGCTTTTTCGTCCGACGGACTATCAACAGCATCTGGATTATACAAAATGGCCATATCGTATCGTGCTACAAATCGCTTTGGAGTTGAAATACGTTTCCCGGCGAAATAGTCCTTTGCCACCTGAATCACAAATGGTTTATGCTCTTCCGGTAGTTCACTGGCAGGTACTGGACCCAAGTATTTCAGTTCCCATTTATCGTGATGAAACACAAAATTAGCCCTGACAAATGGAGCCTGAAACATTGAAAATAATGCAGAACTCAAACGATCGTATCTTTTTGCCAGATTTCTTCCAAAATATATACTCAGCACAAATGAAGTTGATTTTATGTGAGCTAAGCTCTGTTGAATCAAATCATCCAGATCGTCAGAAACAAACCGTATGATAGTTTGTGATTTCATATCCTGGATAGTCGCAATGCTTGGTAGAGGTTTATGACCACGAGCAGATGCCAACAACGAAACATAATAGCCAGTACTCTGATATCGATAAGATCGGCAAAGATTATAGACTTTGACTTTGTCCAGATCACTAAAAGAAGGGTCGGATAAATATTTGCGGGCAGCGTCAACTTTGACCCCTGGAATATCCAAATTCCAATCGGCCGGATTGTTCACTACAATAAAGTGTTCCATAGATAATTAAAACGTTGAATAGTTTACTGTTCGAGAGTTATAACGTGACAAAATACCCTGTTATAGATTCAATTGTTATTTGGGTTCAATAACAACCAGATTAGCATCATACGTCAAAATGCCAAGTAATATTGCATTAATTAAACGATCAACCTTAACATCATAATAGTGTTTAAGATATTTCGGATTTGAGCTGTATGGATCTGAAACTCTCACGGTACGATTATTCAGTTTATAGCCGCTCAATACCACAAAATGTCCAGTTGGAATCCCCGCAATATCGTCATATACCATTTTGTCTTCCAAGTCCCTTTCTCTGGCGCAACGATATAAATAGGTAGCGCTAAGTCCGGTTAAAATGGGGATGTCACGTTTTAAATAGTAACGCAACAGATTCCCATTAAGTTCTTTGAAACGAATTTCACCACCTTTTTCGAGATATTGCAGGTAGCACGTAATTGCAAGTGCCATTTTTGAGCCGGATTCCTGTAAATCAAGCATTTGTGTGAGTTTAACAGTTAGCAGACCTTGCGGAATATCAAACCAGGTCGGATCAAAAATTTTAAGATTGTAGGTGTAAATAACCACCTTGTATCCACGATCGAGTGCATGGTTTGCAAGCATGACACCTAATGTACCTCCATCATCTAAACGGCGAACTTCTGAAATCAATTGATCAAGGTCAATATGATCATTGAAGTAATTATAAACCGAATGCAAACATGTTGGGCCACATGTATAATCATCTGGCTGCGGTTTCATATCGAGTTGGATGCGTCGCACCATCGATGTATGATTAGATTCCGTGGGCAGAAGTTAAACCCACATTATAATATACGACTTCTTATATCTATTTAATAAATTTAGATTACTACCCTGATTAGTTTAGTAGCTGTGGATACAATCAAGCCCGATTTATCATGATTAATCGTATTTGGATTTTCGATAGTATGACGAGTAACTTGAATGATTTGTCCGGTTGATGATGTCGAAATAATATACTCTGATGTAAGTATAACCCATTCATTTTCTGTCACGGATACATCCAGAATTTGTCCAAATCCACTTAAAAACCCAAGGTATCTGCCGTTTTCTGAAAATCTGTGGATGTTTATTCTATCGGCACCAACCAGTACGAATCCATCAGGGCTTTCGCGAAGTTTAGTTGGGGGAATTTGAATTTGAGTCAGATTTGGTTTAAATGTATTGTCAATTGTATAGCTGGCTGTTGACCCAACCACCCTCGACTCGCCCTCATCCCAAAACACAACACCACCCGCGCGATTTACAACCAACCCAACCGCCGGACTATCCGAAACCATCACCGATCCGCCCTCCATCGCCAGACTCCCCAAAAACTGAAACCGACGATCAAACATCTGAACTCGCCCATTCCCCGCATCCTGAACAAAAATCTTTAAATCATTAGTTGCATGGACCGAAACCGGACCCCAGAACTGCGTCTCCCCTTGTCCGCGTCCACCAATTGAATCAATCACCCCGGTGACCGGATCTAACCGATACAAATAATGCCTCATCGCATCCACCGCGTAAATTAGTCCAGATGGACTAACATACACATCCGACAACTGCAAAAATCCATCTCTAATGATTTCAACCTGAGCCTCGGAAATTGTGACACCATTCAAATCGAGTATGGTTTCTCCCTCAATTGACACTTTTTTTGATTCACCACGTTCTGCGGCTCTTAGTTGTACACCTGTATCATCCCCATCAGCTCGCTCAAACTCTACCCGTGAATTGCGCTCCCCCGCTTCGCTAAGCCGACCTCCACCCGTGCACCCGCTCATCCCAAGCACAGCCAAGGCGATAATCAAAGTTAAAATTGGGGTGCTTTTCAT
>DLXM01000367.1 GCA_003448835.1 Bacteroidota bacterium
TCCTTGCCGCAGAACGCTACAATAAACCGGACCCGGTAAACCTTGGGTCCGGCATGGAGATCACAATCCGGGATCTCGTTGATCTCGTACGGGAGCTGACTCATTATTCCGGTGACGTTTACTGGGACGTATCCAAACCTGATGGCCAGCCAAAACGCTGCCTGGATGTAAGTCGGGCAGAAAAGGAGTTCGGGTTTAGGGCAACGATGCCATTTCGAAAAGGATTACTACGAACGATTGAGTGGTATGAAGCACATTCTGCACAGCTCGCTCAAGGAGAAAGTTCAGATCACTGCTAATTTTTTTAAACCCTGTATTTCTTTAAATCATAGTTCATTTTTATAGAGAATTATTATCAAAATTGCCTGTTTTTATTTGAACCATCAATCCAATAAGGTTTTATGAACTGAAAACTGGTAAAATTTGTATGCCCAAAATGCAATTCAAAAAATTATATAAAATGAGTAGTGGGAAAAGACGCTGCTGCAGATACATCTCATTTGTCTTTTTCTGTGGAACAGAATTCCAATTCAATCTTTGACCAAACTCAGTTTAAGAGATGTCGTGTTTTCAGGGCATTAACCAAGATCGGAATTGTCCTGGCAAAAGATGTACCGGAGATCTTTTCTGGAAAAGGAAAAGCTTATGAAACGGATCTCGGCGGACAAAGGAAAACAAGCGTACTTCGATTCGTGACTAGGGAACAAAACGGGAAACGGGACCAAGAAGCAACCGGTATTCGGAATCCTTTATCGGAATGGTCGGCTTCTTCGCTCTTTATCGCAACACCAGCGTTTTAATCGCTTCGTTTTTAAAGAGGATTATGGAGATACTCCCCACTCAAAATGGTTCAACCGCGTAAGTCCTATTATTAGAGGATTCTCACAAAACATCTGGAATTACAAGAAAAACATTCCAAAATGCTCCTCACGAAATCATTAACACTTTTCTGAACGATTTTACTATGTGCTGTCAGAATCCCTTTTTATCTCCCGTCTGATGAATATCAGTTCAATTCAGCGACAGAGCGTAATCTATGTCGCTTCAACTATAGGTCTGACGGTTGTGGGTTTTGTCTCAACAATATATTTCGCACACACTCTGGGACCGGCTCCTCTTGGCGCATACTTCCTTTTCCTTGCATATTTCGGAATTTTTTACCTTATCGGAGACGGGGGATTCGGGGGAGCGGCAGTTAAAAGGATTTCTGAAGGAAAGGAACCCGATGAATATTTTTCAGCATTTGTTTTTATCAGAATTGTACTCCTTGTAGTATCTGTCACGGCACTTCTTGGGGCAGAATCCTTCCTTAAAGAGGCCACCTCTTCAGGAATTTTTTTCTGGCTTCTTTTAACCCTGATTGTTTCAGTTTTTTCGAGTTGTTCAAACATAGGGATATATGGTTCCGGAAAAGTAGGAATTCAACAGGTCAGTACTTTTCTGGAGGGATGTCTGAGAACTTTTTTTCAAATCGCTGCAGTCTTTTTTGGATTTGGTGTTTCAGGTCTTACAGGAGGATTTGTGATCGGTTTAATTGCCGGAGGTATCGTAAATTTCCGGTCTCTGGATTTAAAACTGGTCCGGTTCAGGTTATCACATCTGAAAAGCCTTACAAACTTTTCTTTCTGGATCTTTCTTTCAGCAAGTGGTTCATTGGTATTCTGCTACGCTGACACAATCCTCATCGGTTATTTTATGAGCAATGCTAATGTTGGAATATATCGCACCACATTCCAGCTTACATCAGTTGCTGCAATCACGACACTGGCATTCCAGACGGTTCTCTATCCGAAGATCAGCAACTGGGGAGCACAAGATCAACGTACTGAAATTGAAAATGCATTGGCGAGGGCTTTTACCTATTCACTTCTCCTTGCAATCCCGGCCTGTGTCGGCGGGTGGATTTTAGGCGAGCGGCTTCTTTACCACCTTTATGGAGCCTCCTTTACGACGGGAACCTCGGCCTTCTTTTTCCTCCTGCTTGTGCAGGTTGTAAATGTCTTCATGTTTCTTGGAATCATGAGTCTTAACGCACTCAACCGCCCGAAGGATGCCTTTTGGATTACCGTCACTGCGGCAATTGCAAACATTTTGCTTGACATCTACCTTATTCCGGCCATTGGAATCACTGGAGCGGCCGTTGCAACACTTGTTGCAATAACCATCAATGCAGTTGGCGCTCTCATTCTCCTTTCCCGAATCATTTCGTTAAAATTTGAATACAATCAAGTGAAAAATATACTCTACGCATCTGGTTTGATGGGTGTTTTTCTTCTGTGTATCGATTTTCTTATACCATTTACTCACATAATCACGGTATTATTGATGGTAATTACCGGTGCCTTAATGTACATAGTTGTTTTTTTGAAGCTCGACCAAGAAATACGTATCCAAATCAGGGATCTTTTTGTTAATCTTGGCGTTCCGTTGTCGGAGTGGTTTAAGTAATTTCTCATACGGAATAGTGCGAAACCGGATGTGTTTCCTCTCAATAAATTGGAGATTTCAGCAATGGTATAATTTTTCCAATGATTTTTTGTCAATAAGTTGTTCCTTACTGAGAGAATAAAGTATGAGAAAAATCTTATAATTATTATGTCAAAAATTCAGGAAAGTGATCGCAAAATCTTTAATTTTCCATTAGATCAATTCCAACAGAATTTTTTTTGTCCGATTTGCAATTCAAAATCGGTTTTGATAGATGAGATCTATACAATTAATTCAAGTTATAACAATAAATTTCATTTAAAAGAGTGTTCATTCTGCCATCATTGGTGGATTGATCCAATACCAATTCAATCATATTTATCATATTTATATTCGATTTCTTCAAAATTTGTTGTATCTCATGATTATTCAAACGATAGTAAAGTTAATAGTAATGATTTAAATAAATTATATAAAAAAATTTTTTCGGAGAAAGAAACTTCTTCAGATTATAATTATTTAGAGATTGGAATTGGATCGGGAGATGTATATGACTATTTTCAATCAATTACAAAAATCTGTTATGGCGTAGAACCGGGTCCTTGGGGTTTGAAGCATCGTAACATTGTAAGTGATATTAATGAATTACCTTTGGATTTAAAATTCAACAGAATTGTGATTTTTGATGTTCTTGAACATGTGCAAAATCCAATTCAATTATTGAAACAAGTAAAAATGGTTGCTCAAAGTGATGTTAAATTATTTTGCACCTTTCCGAACAAGGATAGTATTTTAGCAAAATGTTATCGGTCAAAATGGCGGATGATGCGTCCATTAGGTCATATTCATTTTTTTTCAAAAAAATCAATCAAGATTACATTAAATAAAAGTGGCTGGTATAGCACGAAAATAGAGTCAAGCCGACCAAACCTAAAAACGAATTTTGAAATTATTTCGGACCTTTTTACAATAAAATCCAACCTTTCTGAAAAAATTTTTAATTTTCCACAAGAATTTTTATTGGGACGAGATCAATGGTACATCGAGTGTAATGCATTAAAAAACGACTAGTTACGATTCAGATTTAAACAACCTGAAGAGATGTTTACTGATAAAAAAAATGAAAAATTAAACATAATCCCCCATCCTTGAAATAAATTAAAACGGATATTTGGTGAATTTGATGGATATTAGAGAGATGGATTCAATCAGTGAATACTGCGTATTAAAAAGTTTTTTAAGAAGGGGCTTAAATAGATTTTCATTCGATTCATTGCATTATAATCGTATACTTTTTAAAAAAAGGTGAGGTGAATGAAAACTCGATTCTATGGAATATTCCCTCTGGTGAATATGCTTGTGTCATATGGAATTTTTTTAATGATACAATTCCGTATTAGGTCATTA
This sequence comes from Bacteroidota bacterium, assembly GCA_003448835.1. Lineage (GTDB taxonomy): Bacteria > Bacteroidota > Rhodothermia > Balneolales > HLUCCA01 > UBA11400. The sequence continues at coordinate 3,835 of DLXM01000367.1, forward strand.
AGAATATTGAACACGTTGAGAAACAGAACAAATATCAAGGTTAAAAAATACACAAAAATTGGATCCCCAGAAGAAGATCTTGCTCGATATTATAAGTCGGGATTTAGGAAGCTCAATCTCGGTGGAGGAAATAGAAATCTTGAAGGCTATGTAAATATTGATTTTGTCTCACATCAACGAGTGGAAAAGGAAATCATTGCAGATATCCGTAATCTCGACTTTGTTCCTTCAGAGAGTATATTGCATATTCATTCTAATCATGTAATCGAACACATTTCAGAAGAAGACCTCCCTCACCATCTTGCGGACTGTTATAGGATGCTTATGGCAGAGGGTCTTCTCACAATCCGGTGCCCCAATGCTCTTGGGGTCAGTTACGGGTTTTTTTTTGGATTCGTCCCTGAAGAAAGAAGAGGACAGTTCCTTGAAGACGGATATCCTGCTGATGAGCTGTTCTTCAATCCGGAAGATGATTGGTATGTGAGGGATTTTTTTGCATTTCTCCACTGGATTTATGGCGATGTTGGTAATCCTGAAAACCAGCACCTGTCAATCCTCACACCAACAAAACTTAAAAATCTAATAATCGGAGCCGGATTTAAAATTGTCCAGATTTCAGATCCAGAATGGAGTAATATAATTATCATTGCAAAAAAATCAAGCCAGTAAAATTCACAAAAAATATTAGTAGCTATTCAGCTCCCCCAGACAAACAAACCGGTAGATCAAAATACCAAGAGGCCGTCATTAGAAGATAGATGGCAGTCAACCGAGAAGATCTTCTGGAATTATGCCAAACCAATCCGGAATCTCTAGTTGACATAATAGAAAAGCAGGATCGGACAATCACTCAGCTCACCAAAAGGATTGTCCAGCGGGAAGCGAGGATAACCGAGTTGGAGGCGAGACTGAACCGGACCAGTCGGAACAGCCGTCGGCCGCCATCCATGGATGGATTTCGGCGACCCCAGAGTCCACAGAAAA
>DLXM01000224.1 GCA_003448835.1 Bacteroidota bacterium
TGATTCCATTGTCTGGGATCGATTCAATGTGCGACGTGCCGTTGTCTGGCTGTGTAAAAAAATTGACAAACCGTTGCTCAAACTCACCGACGAGGACTATAACGAAAATGGATTGGGTGAGTTGTTGACCGAAAAAGGTCCGGCATACAATATCAACATTCGTGTATTTAACGAACTTCAACACACCATCACAGGATGGCCGGGTGGCAAACCCAAAGCAGATGACACGAATCGACCGGAGCGCGCAGAACCGTTTCCAAAACGTGTTCTTATCTTCTCACCACACCCAGATGATGATGTGATATCTATGGGTGGGACATTCATCCGATTGGTTGATCAGGGCCATGACGTGCATGTTGCGTATCAGACATCCGGAAATATTGCGGTATTTGATGAAGAAGCGCTGCGTTTTGCCGATTTTATGAGTGATATGGCGACTCGATTTGAGTTTAATGATCCACTATCTAAGAAAATCTTTGATGAAGTCAGAAATTCGATCAAAGACAAAAAAATTGATTCCGTGGATACCAAAAATGTCCGTGCAATCAAAGGATTGATCCGACGTGGTGAAGCAAAAGCGGCTTGCCGATATGTCGGAATTCCGGACGAAAATGCACACTTTCTGGACATGCCATTTTATGAAACCGGACGCGTTAAAAAAGCACCAATCGGTGCAGCTGATGTCAAAATCGTAGAAGATATGATTCGTAAGGTGAAACCACACCAGATTTATGCTGCAGGGGACTTGGCTGATCCACACGGAACCCATCGGGTATGTCTGGATGCTATTATGCGCGCCGTAGTCAACCTCAAAGAAGAATCCTGGATGAAAGACTGTTGGGTATGGTTGTATCGAGGCGCGTGGCATGAATGGGATGTTGAAGAAATCGAAATGGCGGTGCCGATTAGTCCGGAAGAACTGCTTCGCAAACGTCGAGCGATCTTCAAACATCAATCACAAAAAGATAACGTGATGTTCCAGGGTGCAGATAAACGTGAATTCTGGGAACGTGCTGAAAACCGAAATCAAAGTACAGCTCAAGTCTATGATGATCTTGGACTTGCTGAGTACGAGGCTATCGAAGCCTTTGTCCGCTGGCAGTTTTAGTCTGGCGCAATCGCAATTAAACACAATGGCCTAAATCATAACTAAGAAATCATGGTATGAATCCAATAAAAAAGGTCATTGGTTTCGCATTAAAAAAGGCACCCTGGTTAGGGGTGCCTTTTGCTAAAAATCCCATTTTTATAGTCGGAAGTGGTCGAAGTGGGACAACATATCTCGTTGATTTACTCGATAAACATCCTGATATCACCAGTTTCCCCGGTGAAGCCAATGAATATTGGCATGTTGGATTGTATCCGTACCACGAAAAACAGCCGATGGTACCTCCCATTTGGATTGATCCGGTGACATTCACCCGACGATCGTTATCGTTATGGCCAATGGGATGGAAATTCACCATCAAAGGAGTCTTTGGGCGGCATTGTCTCTTTCATAAATCAAAAGTATTTGTGCAAAAGACGGTCATGAACAATTTCATGTTACCGGAGATGCTGGAGATGTTTCCGAATGCCAAATTCATTTACATGGTGCGAAATGGATGGTCCGTGGCGTTGTCGTTTCAAAAAAAAGAAGTCGAGAAATATGCACATCCGATTTATCGGCAATATGTGGGTGCTGATGATTACAAAACGATAAGACTACGACATGCAGCGTACTGGAATGATATCATCTTAAAAGTCGAAGAAGATAAACACTTGCATTTCAGTGACGAGAACTTCCTTGAAATCCGGTATGAAGATCTGGTAAAATCGCCGGAACAGACCATTGCCCAGATCATAAAATTTATGAGACTAAAAATGAGTCCGCACCCGGAATTTGTCCGAGCCATCGCCGAAGTAACGGACAAAAACTACAAAGCCCGCCAGGAGCTCGACGCTGACGAAAAATCCGAACTCGAAGAAGCGATGGGATCTGCACTTCGACTAAAAGGATATATTTGAGAGATAGTTAGGAAGTCTTCAGTGGGTATACAAAATCATTGACGGTTGCGAAAATTCGAATGAATTGCAAAGTCATACAAATAAATACCCAATCACTTAAAGTACTAGATCCAGTTCGAATTTTAAGATCGAATTCGAACTGGATAATATTGATTATTTCATGAGCATCATTTTGCCGGTGAGTAAATGTTCGCCGGTCTGCAATCGGTACACATAAATTCCAGAGCTTAGATTTTGACCATCAAATGCCGCTTGATGATGACCCGATGGCATTTGCCCATTCACGAGCACCGCTACTTCGCGCCCCAGTAAATCATACACCGCCAAATGCACATGGCCCGCAGCTGGAAGCTCATACCCAATAACCGTGGAAGGATTGAACGGGTTGGGGTAGGTTGATGCCGAAAGAGTTAACGCTTGTGTGAGCGATTCTTTGCGCACGTGTTGCTCATCTTCATGTTCACCGGACTGCATTTCTACCACTCGAGTAAGTCCCCATTGAGGGTACTCTTCTTTCAACCGAGTGAAATAGCGTTCACCGACCGCTGGAATGTTTTGCTCTTGCATCCGTTCCAGATAACCTAAAGCAAACAAGGCATGCGTATGCAGAGTTGGATTGGAGGCAAACGATTCATCTATTCGGGTGTAATGTGCAGTGGCTTGTTCAAACTCTCCTGAATAAATAGCCAGTAGACCCCAAATATCCAATACAACTCCGTATAAATCATCTGTTTCATTCAGATCAGGTAATACATGATTATCCAATATGTTATTTAATCCATCAAAGTCATTCATTGATATGTAACATCCTGCTAAACCCGCCAACCAATTCTGTTTTTGAGAGGGATCTGTTTCCTTGCGAAACTGTTCCAGCAGCCACTCCGCGCAGGGTACCGGCTCATTTTGCCCCTCTCGTCCGCCCGAGGCACGCATACCGGGTATCTGCTTCCAAGTATAAGCCGATGATGCCCCTGGTGTATAGACTATACTTCCCCCACTGGCAGTATAGAAATGTGCTGAGTTCGGTGGATATTGTCCCCAATAGTTATTTTGTCCGTACACCGAGACAGAGTTCGTGGCACTGACCACATAGTCACCGGAAGATTTGTACATATTATTGTAGAAAGGGATGATCACTGTCATGGCGCTTTCAGCATGGATCCCCAAAAAATGATTGTCCGACACCAAATTATACTCCATTGAGGTAACAGCGCTGTTATTGAGCAGGTAGATGCCGTAATCATTATCTTGAAACTCATTTTCCTCAAAAATGGCAGGAGAACCGACGCCCATGAACCCGTAGGTACTTCCGGTGACCACATTGCCTTCGATGGTCGGGGAGGAATAGTAGGCCATAATACCATGGGAAGAGTTGTCCGTAATAGAATTATTCTCAATCACCGTGGAAGAATTGCTGCCACCGGTCAGCCAGATGCCTGCCGTGTTGTCGGTGAGGGTACAATCAGAAATAGTTGGGTTGGCCGAAGCGATTTCGATGGCACGGGTAGCATTGATAATGGTACAATCACTGATGGATCCTGTAGAACCCGTGGGGAATTTTACCCCGTTGTTGGATGCCGGTGAGACAAAGTCAAAAGTTCCACCGGACACCGTGCCCTCAACAATCATATCGGCGTTGTCATCAAACGTAATGGTTACTCCGGAGTCAAAATTCCAAGTTTCACCGGAAGGGATGTGCAGGTTCTGGGTCAAGGTGCCCCCGTAATTTTCCAGCGTATATTTGAGAGCTTCGTAGGCGTTCAAGCGACCGTAGCCAAATCGATTATGATAGTTCTGCCCACCCATTGCAGCAACTTTGTCGGCAGAATTTTTGAGAATCTGCTTTACTTGGTAATTAGCCAAGGTCGGATTAACGGACCATATCAGAGCTGCTACACCTGATGTCATGGCAGCGGCACCTGATGTCAGCCCAGCGTAACGGTAATAATCAGTTCCAGTATGAGCCTGATTTCCACTATCATCCAAAGGATTACCTGTAGTAATAGCATCTGTTAGCCATGTACCATAATCCCAGGTATAAAAAATCAGAGAATCGGGTCCAGCAGGTGCTGCAAGTGTTATTTCTTCGTTGGTGCTTGCCTTCGCTGACTTAAATGAAATTTCATCTCTGTGTGTTGAAGATCCTACAGAAACAAAATGATTGGTACTTTGTGGAGTCTTTGTTGCTAATTTGGCGGGTGAATCAACAGATCCAGCACTAGTATTGCCTGCGGATACAACAACAAGAACATTGTTTTGATACGTTTCATCAAAGATCGTCTGAAATACTTGGGGTACGCTACCAGGTCCTCCAAAACTGAAATTTGCTATAATCCGCTTTTCCGGGTTATCATCGGCATATCTCTCTAAAAATTTAACTCCTTCGAGTACCCCGGTAGTATATATAAAGCAATTCCCACCACTTGGATATCCTACCCTCATTATAATTAAACCAGTACTTGGAGCTATACCAGAAATCCCCTCGCTATTGTTTTGAGTTGCACCTGTGATACCTGCCATCCATGTGCCATGAGAACAACCGGAAACCTCGGCAACATTCAATGTATCGGATTCAGAGAAGAGGTACTTTCGGCCAGCGGAAATTCGACTTGCATCAGATAAATCAGGATGATTTAATTGTCCCAATCCGTTCATACTGAT
>DLXM01000326.1 GCA_003448835.1 Bacteroidota bacterium
ATGCTTTTTGCGATAAATTTCCACTGGTCTGATTTGTCACCAGTGATTCCAAAATGAGAGAATAATGAGCATGATGAAATGACTCGTGTTGCCTCATTTTCATCTGCTAAACGAGTTAGCTTTCTTACGAGGGCGGGATCATCTAATCGTGCGATACTCGACTTACCTCTTAAGTTCGCTTCCCCGATTAACATCGCTATACGGGGAAATCCTTGCGAGAATTCGACCACCCGTGAAATCTCCTCCGGATTAAAAGATGGGTAGAAATGTTGAGTGATTTTTTTAATTACGTCATCTGAAACAGGTTCAATTTTTTTGAATAATTCATTGGGATCGGAATTACTATTTTCATTTTCTGGATTGTTATCAATAGTAAGCAAACTTAAATTTCGCGATTTGTGCCTGATTTCTAATTTCAACAGATCATGCAATTGCAAATCACAATTATCGACAATTATTATGCCGGAGATTTGTTGATTTCCCCATTGAACAATCGCATTGGGAATTTCAGAGCTCGTCGCTGCATTGATGTAGATTACACTTCTGCTGATTGTTTCTTGATCTGGCTGTTCATTTGTTTTTTCTGGACGGCGAAAAGTTTCCAGGGCAAGACGCGATTTCCCAATCCCCGACAGGCCAACAAGGCGGGCGATAGCATGTCTTTCGTTGAAGTAACTCCTTAATTGTTGAAGTATGCCCTCATTTATTTCGTCTGAAAAGTAGGGATTTTGATTCAAATTAGAATCATTCCAATTTTGCCAGGTAATTGCACCGGGAAGTATTACCTTTCCTAACCAATTTTTCACGGCAGTTATTGCGGATAAGTGTGAATTTGTCCATGTCGCAATTTTATTAGAATCGTAGATTTGTATGTTAGCTGATTTTGCATATAATTTTCCGGCTTCCTCAACTGCTTCACGCATTTTGGCAATTCTTGGTTTTTGACTATTAGGAACGCAGGGTCTATTAAAAAATAAAATATAGGCGCCGTTTGCATCGAGAACTTCTTCGATGCTCGGTTTTAGCTTTGATGTCTTCTTTTGGAAAAACTCTTTTTTACATTGTTTTATCCCCATATCCATGGCCTTGCTTTGAAAAATTGTGAAGTGACTAGGGATCCAATTGGTTTTTTCTGGCTGGGGTGTGTTCCACCGAATCCTGGCATCTTCGCCGCCGTCCGGTATAGTTTCCTGAAGGGGGACGTGGATGCAAGCTGCGGGAATTTTAAATAACTGTGCTTCAGAATAGAGTAAAATTTTAAGCAGTTCGGGTAATTGGGTTTGATTCAATTGAGATATTTCACTCGGGGTGACTTCAAAAAAAGGTTGATTCGTTTAAATCCCCTCCACAATCCCGATCTCCTCTTTCGTCTGNNCCAGCTTCGCGTCCTGCAACCGCTTATTCAAATCGAGCATCTGCGTGACGAGCGCAACCATGCGATCGTGGCGGGCCTTGTCTGCCGGATCGGAGAAGTTGATGGTGCGCACTGGGAAGTCTTTCAGGTACTGTCCGAAAAATCTTAGATAGATTTCATTTTTTCCTTCAAGTCCGGCGCATTTATTTTTAAAATAAAAGAATCCAACTTTTGAGTTCAATAGACCCAATAAAAAGAGGTCTTGACCAGGAATGAAATAGACGGTATTTGAGCAATAATGCCCATTCATATCAAGATAAAATCGAGGTCCCTTGGCAATATCAGGAAATACAATTTTCGGTTTGTCCAATTGTGATTTGTAACCGTATTGCGGTTGTTGCAGTTCATACCATTCTTGTTTTGTCGGTCGGTTTTTCAACTTGGGATTAAATGGTTTGAGGTATTCGATAACCGCCGGATAATCCTCGATTTTTATTCCATGATATGTGTAGATGAGGAAAATGTTTTCAGGATCTAATGAGTATCTCCTGATATTTTTCCCATTCAAAAAAGGTTTGATAATCTCTTTGGCGTTGGGATTAGCTTCGATTATTTTCTCCCGAGTTTGAGGATCTATAACAAATGCTTCCGTTAAACCTGATTTTATTCCCATCAAAATCTGATGATTTGAATAATCATCAAGACTTTGACTTTTCTTCTTTAATTTATCTAAAAGCGATTCTGATTCTTGATCTGCGAAACTCCAATATTCTTGAGTAAGGGCATTCGCGGAGGTGCTTCGATTTGTTACTTCAATAATTCTATCAAGAGGTATTGATCCGCCAGAAATTATTCTGAATTGGTCCATTGATGGCGGAGGAGCGTAGCCAAATGAGTAATCATTTGGTTTCACATTTTCACTCAGGATTACAATTGTTCTGACGGTTGCGCTGGGAAATACAGGCAAACCGGCGAAATCTGAGATTTGTTTGATTCGAACGTTTTGCTGAATAAATTTCCTAAGGGGGGCTCCATAATTTGCCCGTAAAAATTTGTTGGATACAATCATCCCAAAATTCCCATGGGGTCGAAGAATTTTGTGCTCTTTTTCGATGAAATAAGCATAGAGATCTGCTCTCTCTTCATGGGAGGCATAGTGGGATTTCAGGTAATTTTTCACTTCTTTAAACCCTTCCATCCTCACATACG
>DLXM01000238.1 GCA_003448835.1 Bacteroidota bacterium
TAATGATGGTGCACTTTATGCATGTTTGGTGAGACGATAAAATAGCTGATCCACGTGTCGATTTTGGCCGGAAGTGAGATATTGGCGTGATTAAACTGCGATAACACAACACTAAGCGACTGATAAAAAAACACCAACCACATTGGTGCTCCCAGAATCAGGACAGCCATGGTAGTAAATACAAAACGTATGACACTTTCACCAGGATGATGTCGGTTTGCCGAAGTCGTATCAATGTATGTGTCAGTATGATGTATCAGATGGAATCCCCACATCCAGTTTATTTTGTGTTGAACCCAATGTGCAAACCAGGCACTGATCAGATCCAGAAGCATTAGTCCGATGAGCGCAAACAAGAAAGGATTGATTGCCGGCGCCCATTGAAGTAGTCCGAATTCGTTGGCGACAGTCCAGTCGGCTGCGAGGAGCAGAATAAAAGCCATACTGAAGTTGACAACAATCGTGGTAAACGTAAAGAATAAGCTGACCCAGGCGTGTTGCCATTTTTGGTATTCAAATCGGAAAAGTGGAACTGCGCTCTCCATCATCCAGAAAAAAGCAATCCCACCGACTAAAATCGCACTTCTGTGTGCCGATGAGATATTAGCGAAGTATTCGATGATTGGTTCCATACTCTATTTTTTCGAAATGATTGACGGTGTTTTCTTCTAGTGGGATGATAAAAATAATTCGCAATCAAAACCATAGATAAGAAGTCGTTTAGCATCGTTTGGATGCGTTTTCCATAAAGTCGTAGGTTGCTTTTTGTGTTGATATTTTGAATAGAACCTGGATTGATTGCGTTAATTAGGTTTCAACTTTGGAGATGGAATATTACTTTGTAAGAAATCAAAACAATGAGGAATTATGTCATCTGAGTTTACATTTTGGACCGAAACCTTCAAGATCAAGCAGTTTGAAATCGATACTGATGGGTACGCGTTGTTATCGGTTATCGCAGATAATATGCAGGAGGCGGCAGGGAGTCATGCTGAGTCTCTTGGTTGGTCAATGCAGTCATTGTTGGATCAAAATATGGGGTGGATCCTGAATCGATTTACGCTGGATATTCATCGTTATCCGAAGGCTGGTGAAGTGATTCGAATCGAAACCTGGCCATCGGGTGCGGATCGTTTGTTTGCGTATCGCGATTTTGAATTATTTGATGATCGGGGTGGACTCATTTTGTCCGCCAGAACGGCATGGCTCATTCTGGATATCAAGCGAAGAAGACCAATAGCAACACCGGAAGATGTTAAAGAAATTGGTGCAAGAAGTATCCGTAATGCTCGGATAGAAATTGAATCTAAAATTCCGGCACCTGAGGGGGATGTTGTGAAATCGATTCGGTTTCCGATTCGACGGTCAGATCTGGATATAAATCAACATGTGAATAATGTCCGATATATGGAGTGGGTGCTTGAGACTTTATATGAAGTACAGAATATTCGTCCACGTTTTTTGGATATTCAGTTTAAGTCTGAAGGAAAATATGGAGAAGTAGCAATTTCTGAGCGTTATGATGCTGGGTCCGGAGATCATATCCATCGAATTGTCAGAGAATCTGATGGGAAAGAGTTGTGTGTGGCGATAGTTCACAACGCTTGATATTGTTTATCCTTAAGGTGACACGTCCAGGCAAGACTACCTGAGTTAGAGTAGATGTGGTGGGTCGACTTTCTAGAATAGTCTCAATCGAGTTTACGATCGCTTGAGAATAGTCAACCAGGTTTCTGCGAGGTCACCCTAGTTGTGAAATAAGCTCACATACTAACGTCGCAAATTCATTTTTTCTGGAATCAGCAACGTCTTTGATTTCGGCGTGTTCTAGTTTGTTTTTTGAAAGTCCGGTTGCCAGATTAGTAATAAGTGAAATCCCCAGCGTTCGGATCCCAAGTTCATTTGCCAACAATAATTCGGGCATCGTCGACATCCCCACAGCGTCTGCACCCATTAAACGATACGCTCTGATTTCGGCTTTAGTTTCATAAACTGGTCCTTTCACGTACATGTATGTACCGCGTTTGACCGTTATTTGAAGTTCATTCGCAACGCGTATTGCGGTTTCAATTTCCCGGGTGTTCTCATAACGCGATTGAAAGGGTTTTCCCAAAGGTTGAATTGCAAAACCAACTCTCATCATATCATCGATCAACATCAAATCGCCCACAGAAAATCTGGGATTGATCCCACCTGCGGCATTTGAAACGATGAGTGTTTTGGATGAAAATAAGGCACTAATCTGAACCGGGATTAATGTTTTGTCGAATGGATGTCCTTCATAGTGATGAAATCTACCGGAGAATACCAGGACTTTTTTTCCATTCACTGTGCCCTGTATTAATTCACCTCCGTGACCTTCAACCGTGACTTTTGGGAAACCCGGAATATCGGAATAATCTACCGAAATAGCGTTGTCAACGTGAGTTGTAAATCCACCAAGTCCGGATCCAAGTATGATTGTACAATCAACTTTTTCATTGAAACCACGGTGGATTAAAAACTTTTTTAACTCATTCATTTTACGAAAATTCGGTTACTTCCTGCAGAATGTAAGCATTATTTTCGTTTTTCTCTTTGATCCTGAAAACCGGTATTTCGTTGTCATGAAACGCCAGAAAAATGTAGTCTTCGTCAATAGCCATGGCAATGAGTTCATCGCGACGTTGTTGACTGGTCTTACCATCGAAATCATATTTTGCTGCAAATTTGCGTTGGATGTGACCTTTAGTTCCTATTACATCCCCGGCATTTAAAAGACGATATCCGCCCAGATTAATAAACCACGCCAGGCTGAATTCGGTATGTCCGCCGATTACACGAACTGTGACTCCTTCAAAGGGTTTGTCATTCTCGTGGACAAAATTCAAGTCTGCATGGATGTCAACAAAGTCCAGAAATTGCTCTTTGACCGGATTTTTTTGAGGAATGGTTTTTAGTTTGTCCCATTCCTGGCGTGATAACCACACAGTCGCATTGGGAAATGTGAGTTCCCAGAAACCATTTTGTTTGTGAGCAAGTCCGCCAATGTGATCAAAGTGTAAATGCGATAAAAAGACGTCGGTAATATCATCATTCGATAGACCATGTTCGTGAAGTCCTTCTAGCAGAGCTGGAATGTGAGATTCCTGGTCTAAATCTCCGAGACCCGGGTCAATTATGATGTTTTTCTTACCAAATTGAATCAAAAATGGGTTCATCGAGAGCTTCAACGATGCTTTATGAGGTGGATCGTCCCGATTGATGCGATTAAATTTTTTATCCAATCCAACCGAGAATGTCCCCAAATAGATTGGTTTTACATTAAGCTTCATAAAATTAGAGTCGTTAATAATCGTAGCTTAAAATTATGAAGAATTGCGTCGATTTCGGGTTTTTGGTATCGAATCGTCTAAATCTTCTATGGTTTCTTCGTGTTTCTCGTAAGCATCGATGATGTCTCTGATCAACTTGTGGCGGACAACATCACTTTGGTCCAGATAAACAAACTCAATTCCTTTAATTCCGCCTAATATTTTTGGAATGCTTTTGAGTCCGGAGTGTTGTTTTTTGGGTAAATCGGTTTGGGTGATATCACCTGTGATGATGGCACTACTGTTGATTCCGAGGCGTGTAAGAAACATTTTCATCTGGATAGATGTCGCATTTTGAGCTTCATCCAGAATTACGAATGCGTTGTTGAGTGTTCGTCCACGCATGTATGCCAGTGGAGCAATCTCGATAATATTTTTAGTCATATTCAGCTCAAGACGGTCGTGATCGATCATTTCTTCGAGCGAATCGTAAAGCGGACGTAAATATGGATCGATTTTATCCTTGAGATCACCGGGTAGAAATCCGAGGCTTTCACCGGCTTCAACTGCAGGTCGCCATAACACGATGCGTTTAACTTTGCGTTCCTTGAGTGCTTTGACTGCCAATGCGACGGCTGTATATGTTTTTCCTGTTCCGGCCGGACCAATTGCAAAAACGATATCGTTGATTTTGTGAGCATCGACAATGCGTTGTTGTCCGGCTGTTTTAGCTCGTACGCTCCCACCACCGTGAGTATACACGATGATATCACTGTCTGCCGGTGGTGTTCCAGGCACTAACTCTTCATTGAGTCCGGTAGCACCAGAAACGGAATTGGTTTTCTTGGCCTGATCGATGCTTCTGCGAATGGTAATGATCGTGTGCATGTCCCGATCTGAAAGATTACCGGTTCTTTGTCCGATTGCGATCATTTCAGTCAGGATGGACTTGAGCTCGGTATAGTCATCAGGGGATGCCTGAATCATGATTTCATGACCGCGAGCAGTTATAATTGCATTCGGATATGCTTTTTGAAGTAGTTGAAGGTTGATGTCGCGCGGTCCCAAAATGATTAGGGGGTCAACGCCTTCTATTGATATCGTCACTATGGATTTGGGTTAAAGTGAAGGAGTGAAAAAGTGCAAAAGTGAATTGGAGACCAAACACAAGTGTTTGAAAAACACGCAGTATTTGGTCGGAAATCGTGAAGGCCGAGCCGAGCGCTTGGATGGAAAAACACGAGCATCAAAAAATGCGAATGGAAGGCCAAACACAAGT
>DLXM01000267.1 GCA_003448835.1 Bacteroidota bacterium
CGATTGGGTCTAACTGTTGTTACTTCCCCATCAATAGGTCTTAACTTATTTAATATTGAATCTGGTACGATTTCGGTTCCGGCCCCAATAGCCCCAACGTGCATTATATCTTTTTTATCCACCCAGGGACTAGAATATTGCTCCGTTTCGTAAACAGTTGAGGTGGTATCTTCAGAAACCATCATTGAAGATGAACTTCCGGTTTGTAAGTACCAAGTTGCGCCGCTGGCTATCATAAGTGAAGCTGCTGCTGCATACGAGATTGTTTTGAAATTGAAGAGAGGTCTTACTTTTACGGCATTCATCCGTTGTAATTCAGAATGGGCCAATATATTATCTAAAACTTCTCCGGGAGCATTCAGCACCGGTAAAGATTGCAATCTATGGTAAGTAGTTCTGAGAGATTCAATTTCGATAAGTGTATTTTCATCTTCCATCATAGCTTGTTCCACCAGTAATTCTTCTGAGGGATCGAGCTCTTTTAGAATATATTTTACACTTAATTCACCATCATTCGGTAGCTTTGATTTCATTGGCATTTTCCTGTTCAAACATTTTCCTTAGGTTGATTAGCGCATATCGCATTCTACCAAGTGCTGTATTAATCGAGACATTCGTCAATTCAGCAATTTCCTTAAAAGACATTTCGTAGTAGTGTCGTAACATAACTACTTCTCTTTGTTCAGGTGGTAAAGAACCAATATGCTTCATCAGACTTTTGTGATCTTCTCCCATTTCCATACCATCCTGGGCGCTAACCTGTTCGGTATCTGGAATTCGATCATAAAAATCGTTATCAGGGTCGTTTGCAGAGTTAACGTCTACAAACCTTTTTTGTTTTCTGATGTGATCAATTGTTGCATTGTGAGCAATGCGCATCACCCAGGCTATCCATTTACCTTGTTCATTATAAGTGTCATCCATCTTTGTAATGACTTTGGTAAAAGTATCCTGAAAAATATCGTTCGCAACATCAGGATTTCCGACCATACTGTATATGTACGAGTATATCTTGGATTGATGACGATCCAATAACGCTTTAAACGCTAATTGATCATTATCTTTTCGATACATTCGTACCAGCTGATGATCGTCGAGCTTATTATGATTGATATTTTTTTTATCAGTAAACATGACTGTGTTAACTAACGTGAAAGAAAATGTCTTATTGCACAAGTATACTAGTGCTTCGGCAAATAGATTACAATCACATAATGATGTTAGTTCTGAAGTATGACGTAAACTATTATTTATTAATACGATTAATCATCATATTCAATTCTGACATTTTCTGTATCCGGATGAAAATATACAAAAATTTTATTACCTATTACCGTTCCTGCTTCAGCTACTAATTCTTCCAGATTTGCGTTCGAAACTTTTTTAACCGAACCAAATTTCTTGATTAATTTTTGAGCACTAATTTTCCCCACCCCTTCGATATCCGTAAGCTCAGATCTAAACGTTCTTTTACTTCGTTTATCTCTATGATATGTGATAGCAAATCGGTGTGCCTCATCTCGTAATCTTTGAAGTAGTTTTAATCCAGAACTTGTTTTGGGTAGCATGATAGAATCCGATTTACCCGGGACAAATATTTCCTCAAGGCGTTTTGCCAGTCCAATGATTGGAACATCATTTAATACACCAACATCCATTAATGCCTCTATCCCACTAGATAATTGCCCCTTTCCACCATCAACTACAATCAAATCAGGCAATAACTCTTTTTTCCTTTTTAGTCTTCCATATCTTCTCGTCAAAACCTCACGCATAGATGCAAAATCATCAGGACCCTGTACCGTTTTGATACTGAACCGCTTGTACTCCGAATTTTTGGGTTTCCCATCTATAAAACAAACCATGGAAGCAACCGGATCGGAACCCTGTAAATTTGAGTTATCGAAACATTCGATGCGACGTGGTGGATATGGTAAATTCAACTCTTCCTGAAGATTTTTAACGGAGTGAGGTATGCGTTCGGTTTCAGCTTTGTCACGTTGAATAATCCAATCTCCGATTAATAATCTTGCATTCGATTGAGCCATCCGGATCATTTGAGCTTTTTCACCAATTTTAGGGACCAGAATAGGTACTTTTCGTCCGTGTTCTTGCCATAGATACGATAATAATGGCTCATCATCTTTCAATTCATTACTCAAATGGACTTCTTCAGGTGTGAGTACCGCCAAATCACTGGTATAATAATCTTCAACGAATGCCTGAAGCATCTCTTCAGAAGAACGATCATCTACATCGTGTAAATATTTATGCATTCTGCCGAGTAATCTTCCATCACGTATTCGGAATAATATTCCACAGGCAACCCCTTCCTCATAGTTTACTTCCAAAGCAAAAATATCACGATCAATATCATCGCCGGATACGACTTTCATTTTCTCGCTATACTTTTGCAATGCAGAAATCCCATCCCGTAACCTGGCAGCTTCTTCAAATCTCAAATCCTCAGCAGCTTCATCCATATCAATTTTCAGCTCCCGAATTAACTCATTGGTTTTCCCATTGAGTAATTTCAAAACTTTTTTAGCGATTATCTGATATTC
>DLXM01000227.1 GCA_003448835.1 Bacteroidota bacterium
CAGGATTAATAAATGTCGTCAATCACATAACTAAAAAAAATCATGCCTACTAATATCACCATCAAAGGAATACCGGATGATGTTTACAATAAACTCAAGCAACAAGCTGAGTTACATCACAGGAGTGTGGACAGTGAAGTCCTCGTTTGTATAACTAAAGCTGTTCAAAGCAATCAGCCGGAACCTTATAGCATTATCGCACGTGCAAGAAAACTAAAGGAAAAAGCAAAAGGTTCTCTCACAATGGAACAAATAAATGAAGTAATTAAGCACTGATGATTATTCCAATTTAAACTATTCAACCCAAACTAAATGGATATTCAAGAAGATCTAAATCAGGCAGAAATTTATAATGTTTTTGATTTTTAGTAATCATTTTCGATTCAAGTACCATTGATGTAGCTGCTATCAGCATATCATTAATTTCTACCCCATGACTTGATCTAAATTTTTTCATCAAATTTAGTGCGTATTCTGACATGGACTTCGAAACAAATTCAATATGTAAATCCGCAAGTAATTCATCAACTTTCTTTAAGTCTTTTTTACTTCTACAACCACAGTATAATTCCATTGCTGTAATTACACTGATACTTAATAAGAATTTACTTTCAAGATCAGCCAAAGTTTGAATTGCATCCGCCTTGTCAAAACTAAAATCAATAAGAATATCTGTATCAATAAGTACAAGTTCTGCCATAATTTAAACTAGTCGAACCATCGACTTTTTCTTAGCTTTCGAATCCACTTCGTACTTTCCTCCAAGTCTGTTCGGTCTTTCCAAATTCCTCGAAATGAGCTTTCAAGAATGGATTTTTTGTTCATAGTTACTTCGTTTTGTACTTTTTGTAGGTACTTAATTGAAAGAAATTCAACAAAATCCACTGCTTCTTGTTGAGCTTCAATTGGTAAATTCTTCAGTTGTTTTATGAGTTCTTTTTCAGACATATCCCAATGTAACTATTCTTGTTTACATGTAAAAATTTACAATCACGAAATTGTTAGACAATTTAAGTTCACTCTACCGACTCAAAGACTGCTACGGTTTCATCCACCATTCTCTGGATGCCAAAATCACGCTCGATGATTGATCGGTTCATTGCTCCGGCAACAAATCGCTCCGATTCATTATTCAAAAAGTACAGAATTTTTTCAGCGCATGATTCTGCATCGCCAACCTTGAATAACTGTTGTGGATGTTCCCCGATTCCGGTTTCACGGATGCCGGGAATGTCCGAGCCAACGATAGGTTTTCCCAACACCATTCCTTCCAAAATCCCATTCGGAACCCCTTCATTTGCCGAACTGTGCACAATCAACGTACTGTCGGATATCAAATCATATACATCCGCAATACTTCCAATCGCGTCAACAAAAGGCTCAAGTCGGTTTTGCCGAATATAGGATTCAATCGCCGGCCATGTGTTTTGTTTGTTGCCGGCCAGCACCAGTTTAAGCGTTTCAGGATGCTCAAAGCGTTCAATGACAAGCTTCCAGGCTCGGATCAACGTATCGTGGTCTTTGTACGAATGCAAATTGGCAATCATCGTCACCAACAACGTATCCCTCTTCTCTCCTTCACTCCTTCTCTCCTTCTCTCCTTCACTTCCTGTCTCCACCCCATTCCTCACAACCCGAATCCTCTTCCTCGGGACCCCCAATTCACCCACCAACCAATCCACAGCATGTGCGCTGTTCGATATAAAAGCAGGAGTCAACCGGATCGCCAGCCACTCAAGCATCCGATTTTGTCTCGCCCGACCCTCATCGCGTTGCTGCCAAACTGAAGCTCGCGCTCCCGTATATTTCCAGAAAATTCCGCATACCAGATTGGGAATCATCCCAAAAGGAACCAAATAATCCGGATTCAGCGATTTTAATTGTTTAGCAATAGCCAACAAATTTTGAATTTTATCAACCATTGAACCGGCAAACGAAAATGGCCAATGATAACACGGAATCCCCAACTCCGAACACCGATCCATCACCGCTCCCGGCGACAAAAATCCAACCACAGAAACACGATCTCCCCGCCGGACCAACTCCTCGGCCAGCAACAACGCCTGGCGCTCTGCCCCACCCATGGTAAGCCAGTTAAACACAATCACCCAGTGCCGTCGAGTTAAATCAGGATTGTTCAATGATTAAATATTTCTATGTTCAGGATATAATTCAGGGTTTCGAAATAAAAAACAATTATACAGTTAAAAGATTAATCGTTTTGTTCCAATAATATAGCGCTTCACCTTTTGCAACAAATTTTAGTCTTTTGTTTAGAAAGTTATAATCAGGATTTGTAATCAAATAATCAGACAAAGGAATCGATTCATTAAATTTTATTATTTCACCATTAAAGTCCTTTAAAATAATGGCTGCCAAGAATGCGGCTTTGGCTGATGCCACTTGAGCCTCTAAAATTTCAAATTTCCCTACAAATACAAAGTGTCGAAATTGATTTATGCCCATTTTAATTTCGGTAAACTTTTTAAGATCCTCTTCAGATTTCAAAATGTCTTTCTTTGCAATCAACAATGCAGTCTCAATTGTGTCTTGAAGTACTTGAGTTACTGATTCTATTTTCCGCTCAGGACGATATACAATTTCATCCGGTGCTATTTGCAAATATGATTTCTTCAAAATTGACATATCATTCATCAAATCAAACAAATTAGCTATATCAAATAGTTGCTTCAAGATTTCCTTTTCCTGATCAACAAAATAAGGAATTCCGGTTGTGTTTGGAGCAAATGCGGTGAGTTTGTCTCCCAAGATTGAATTGATGTCGGGAATAGAGACCATTACAGGATTATTCTTTTGCATTATCCATTCAGTATCTACTGGAATTTCTAATAATACTGGATAGGGATTTTCAGCAAATAAGATGTTCAGTAATATTTCTCTTTCTGGATTAGCTTCGATTTCTCCCTCCTGATTTCTATTAACGAAGTTTGATTTAAAAATAAATTTATAATGTGCTTTGGGAATAACACTATTATAACTTCGTCTCTTGTCTAAAATGACATTGGTAAATTCACTATTTGCTACTAATCTTGTAAGGTATTTT
>DLXM01000156.1 GCA_003448835.1 Bacteroidota bacterium
GGCTTCCATAACACCACCGGTAGCTCCGAATATAACAGCGGCTCCGGTTGATTCGCCCATAAGGGTATCGAAATCACATTCCTCAAGCTCTGTAAAATCTATACCTGCTTGTTTAATCATGTGTCCGATTTCACGTGTTGTAAGTCCGGCATCAATATCCTGATATTCACTTGATTTCATTTCCGGACGGTTAGCTTCATATTTCTTTGCGGCACAAGGCATAGCGGCTACACTGACTATGTTTGCAGGATTAAATCCCATTTTTTCAGCAAGATATGTCTTAGCTAATGCTCCGAACATTTGTTGCGGAGATTTACATGTTGAAAGATGTGCTAATTTATCAGGATACATGTGTTCGATGAACTTCACCCAACCCGGTGAACATGATGTAATCATTGGCAGAGCAACTTCCTGTTTATCGAGAAGTGCTTTTTTCAGACGTTGAAGTAGTTCGTGTCCTTCTTCGATGATTGTTAAATCGGCTGTGAAATCAGTGTCAAGTACTAAATCGAAGCCGATTTTTTTCAATGCGGCAACCATTTTACCTGTTACAATTTTACCCGGAGCAAAGCCGAGTGTTTCACCAAGAGCCACTCTGACAGATGGTGCTGTATTAATGACAACTTTTTTAGTATCATCTCCAAGTGCATTCCAAATGTCATCGTAATAACGACGTTCTGTAAGAGCACCTGTTGGACAGTGAATAACACATTGCCCGCAATTAACACAGACAACTTCATTCATTGGTAAATCCATGAATGTAGAAATCTTCATTTCATTGCCTTTATGAGCAACTGTTATAGCATTAACATGTTGTAGTTCAGAGCAGGTACGAACACATCTCTGGCAACGTACACATTTACTGTCATCTTTTTCGATTGACCATGATGAACGGTCAATTTTCATATTCTCAGGTTTGAGAATGCTCATATAAATATCATTATCAATATTATATTCAGATGAAAGTGACTGTAATTCGCAGTTTGTACTTCTATAACAAGTTGTACATTGTGTATTATGCTCAGATACAAGCAATGCAATTATATCTTTTCTGGCGGCACGTACTTTTGGGGTGCTGGTTTTGATTTTCATTCCCTGCTCGCAAGGAACGGCACAGGATGCCAAAAGTGTGCGGTATCCTTCCGCTTCTACAACACAAACGCGGCAATTTCCTGCTACACACAAATCTTCGTGGTAGCAAAGTGTAGGAATTCTAATATTAACTTTCTTTGCGGCTTCAAGAATAGAAGTACCTTTAGTTACGCTAACATCAATTCCGTTTATCGTTAAGCTGATTATACTTTCCATAATTTCATTTTCTTTTAAATTTTTTGAACAAATTAATAAATCATCTCTTCACGGAAATTCTCAACAATTGATGAGAATGAGTTAGCAACCGACTGACCAAGACCACATTTAGCAGTAATTTTCATTGTTTCGGTAAGTTGGAGTAGTTGTTCCAGATACTCAGGAGGTTTGATTCCGCGTTTGACGGCATCAATACCTTTCTTGAGTTGCTGACATCCTACTCTGCAGGGTGTGCATTGTCCGNNCCCGGCAAGGAGTGCATTGTCCGCATGATTCTTCTTCAAAAAATTCGAGATAATTTTCCAGTACATGATACATTGAGCGGGAAGAATTGAAAATCATCATAGAGCCGCCTGTCGGGAGATTATCACCGTCGAGACCGGCTTTGAATCCAATGGTTGTTTTACTGAATTTCTTACGTGGTACGCAGAAACCTGAAGCACCACCCACCTGAACAGCTTTTGTATCACCATCTCCAAATTCACGAACAAATTCTTCCAATGATAAACCAAATTCAAGGTCATAGATACCGGGACGAGGTGTATCACCTGAAACTGAGAAAAGTTTTGAACCATGGGAGTCAAGAATACCAAGTTTTTTAAACTGGTCAGGTCCGATTTTGCAAACCATCATAGCTGATACTAATGTTTCAACATTGTTTACAACGGTAGGCTTTCCGAATAGTCCTTCATTGGTAGGAAATGGAGGTTTATTTCTCGGTTCACCGCGACGGCCTTCGATTGAATTTAGTAATGCAGTTTCTTCACCACATACATAAGCTCCGCTTCCAAGGAAAATTTCAACACGGAAATCAAGCCCTAATCTATCGCAATGCTCGTGAAATTCTTCAATCTCAACATTTAATTGAGGAACAAGAAATTTATATTCGCCACGCAGGTAAATATAACCTTTATTAGCACCGATTACCTTGGCACAAATACCCATACCTGATAGTACTTTTCTTGGTACTTTGGTTAGAATTTCTCTGTCTTTGAATGTGCCCGGTTCGCCTTCATCAGCGTTACAAATCACATATTTTTCTTCGCTTTGTGCCTGAGCCGCAAACTTCCACTTCAGACCTGTAAGGAATCCGGCACCGCCGCGACCTTTCAGACCGGAATCAATCAAATCTTTGATTAATTCAGCATTTGGACGGTCCATAACACTTGACAAAATTTTATACTTTTCGGGGTGATAATTGCCCAGAATTACATCTACTCTTTTTAATCTTTCTGACATATCTCACCTCTTTTAATTTTTATTTTTGTAAAATGTGATAATATCCCTGACACGGTCGGGAGTCAGGTCTGTATAGACATCATCATTGATGAGCATGGCAGGTCCCATGTGGCACCAGCCCAGGCAGTTGGTATAAAGCAAAGAAAATTTCCTGTTTAAAGTCGTTTCACCAACTTTTATTTTCAGAAGATTTTCCAGAGTTTCAATAATCTGCGATTTGTTGTGCATATCGCAGACTATCGTTTTGCAGACTCTTATGACAAACTTACCGCGGGGTACAGTATCAATAAAAGTATAGAAAGTCGCTTTACCATAGACATCAGCAGTTGAAATATCCAACTGCGTAGCAATTTCGACCATTGCATCATCCGAAATGTAGTGCTCATTACGCTGAACATCCTGCAATATAGGCAGGAGTGCTTGGCGACCAGAGCCGTGAGTAGCGACTAATCTTTCGACTAATTCTTTAGTATGTGGCATGAAGTAACACCTTTTGAGTATTTGACTTATTTATATAAAAAGAAACTTAAAATAACTTTTTTAGTATAGTACAAAATCATCACAACTAAATTAATAATATGTTACGACATATCCAAATAAAATATATAATTATATCAAATTATGGTGAACTTTTTTAATTTGTTGTGATATTTATATATATTAATAGGTTAATATGTTATATTCTTCTCAAATAATACTTGTTAATGATTTAATGCTATGACAATATAGCAATATATCCATAATAGAATCTCAAAAATGTAGTAACTAATATAATATACTAATAATTAGTCACATTGTAAGTGATGAAGAAGCATTAGCGGTAGAATTAGCCCATTCATCATTCAAAAGTCAAGAGTGTAAAGCTTTTATCAGGAAGCGATATTTATTTCTACGACTTGCTTAAATCATACATAACTAATGGTAAACAATTTTCGGCTTTGGAACTCCTAAAAAGGCTTATTCTTTGTCATTTTTTGATTTTTTCTCAATTTTAGGGGCTTAATTTTCGACTCTGGAATATTTGTTTCGATAATATAGACATTTACCTCTCAGTAATTCTAAAAGTCATATAATGACGGATCAATTTTGTCTGAACCAGGATTTTTAGGATTAAAAGGATTAATTAATTTTGTCTGAACTGTGATTTATATGATTTTAATGATTTATGTGATTTTCATTTTTTCCCTTGATTAAATTTCATCACAAGAATCATATTCATCACAAAAATCACAGTTCAGACAATTATTTACATCTTCACAAATTTCTCGACCTTATTCCCAATTCTGATGAAATAAACTCCTGAGGGGAGGTGCGAAATATCTATCCTCAGTAGGTCAATCATCCCTGATT
>DLXM01000009.1 GCA_003448835.1 Bacteroidota bacterium
CCAACCCGAATTCACCTTCTTCAGCCAATGCGTGAAACAGTGCAATCGTGGCGTGTCCACATAAATCAACTTCCTGTGAAGGAGTAAACCATCGGATTTTCAGATCAGCTTCTTCTTCGTTGGTTGGTTTGAGGGCAAAAACTGTTTCGGAAACATTCATTTCGTTCGCAATCTTTTGCATTTGCTCGGAGTTGAGACCATTTCCATCGATAACCACCCCTGCCGGATTTCCGGTAAATGGTTTCAGGGTGCATGCATCTACTTGTTTGATTCTCAGCGTGTTCATTTGTGGTTCAATTTCAAGAGTTCGTAATTTTAACTTCGATGAGCTCTATATCGAATCGAAGAGTTTCATTTGGAGGAATTGTTCCGGGGATTCCACTCTCGCCATAAGCTTGTGTTGACGGTATAAACACCGTTCTTTTTTCACCCGGACGCATATCAGAAATCATTTCTTCCCATCCACGAATCACATAACCTGTGCCCAACCTGAATTCAAAAGGCATTTGACGCAGATATGAACTATCGAAAAGTGTGTTGTCTTCAAGATATCCGCTGTAATTAACAACTACCTGATCGTTTGAATTGGGTTTGTTGCCACTGCCATTTGAGACGATGATGTATTCAATTTCAGATTCAGTTGATCTACGATTTGAGGATGGTAATTCCCACATTGCAGGAGGTTTAATCACATTCAGCATTTCAATCTCAAATCGAAGTGTCGATTCCGCGGGAATAATACCTGGGATGCCGGTTTCGCCATAAGCTAATTCCGATGGTGTAGTAATCATACGTTTTCCGCCTGCACGCATCCCTTCGATCCCTAATTCCCAAGCCTGGATGATTTGTCCCTTTCCGAGTTGAAAGTTAATCGGGGTGTTTCGTTCGTAGGAGGAATCAAAAATTTCACCAGATTCCAGATATCCGATATAATGAGCCTGGAAGTAATCTCCGGAATCGACTGGTGTACCTGTTCCAAGTTGGATGTCTTTAATGACTAATCCATTTTCCAATGTGGTATCGATGGCTATGGCAGGTTCGAGTTCAGCCTCGTTGGGGGGAGTTTTGTCCTGGTTACAACTTGAAATGAATAATAAAAAGGCAAATAAAAGGATTGTCGGTTTGGAATTGGGCATGGGAAAATTAATTTCAAAAAGCTTTATATCACGTGAAAATAAGGATATTTGAGTCAAAATAATCGAAAAATATGATTACAACGGCTAAACGAAATAAATTAAAATTTATTTGTTCTATTTTGATATGGATGCATTCGATTTTGCGATCGTTCTGACTAAACGGACTAAATCATGGATGCCATAATCGGATTTACTATTCATCAGAATTGATTTCAAAAATCGATTGATGGCTTGTGAAGCGGGTAATTCCTGAGCAAACGATTTGTTCTCAATGATCAAGTCTTTGTCCTGGTAAAAAGTAGAGTTGACATTTTTTTCGATAACATTCGTCTCCAAAATCATCCGTTCATCTGAGATATAACGTATATGTCTGTTTTCGGTTGCATATAAGGTGTGAAAAAGTGAGGCGGTAGATCCGTTATCGAATTGGATGTATGTGTTTCTTGAGATCGTTTGTGTGGGGGATCCAACAGACTGTGCTTCAATTTTGTAAACTCCGGAATTTACCCAGCGTAGTGCAAGCGCCATGTCTTCTACCCATAACAGATCTAATTTTGTACCAGCATCAGCATGTTTCGAGTTCACTTCTCTACTAAAATGCATGACCCGAGGTTTGGGGACCTGCTCCATCATCCAAAGTGAAACCGGATTAAAGTAGGACCAGTTTGCAAATTGTAAGATGGTTCGCCCTTCTTCAACGGTCTGCTGCAAACGCGTTAGCATGGGTAAATCGGTCGGGAGTTTGCCCACGATGAAACAATGGATGCCTTGCCGGAGAAGGGTGTAAGCCTGTTGAAGTGCATCCTTTTCATTTAAAATGATGCATGCATCAACTTTTCCTACTGCTTTAAGGGTTTTTGTCAGAACAACTTTTTCAACCGAAGGATGCGGACGCAGATATTGCTCCCACGTAGAATTACGATCAGCGTCACCAAGCAATCCTACGGTGAGAAGTAGACCCATCGGTTAAATTTTGTTACGGTTTATCAATAGTCGTTCGGCATAATTAGAGCCAGAACCAGATACAATATAATTGGGGAGCCGAATCCTACAACTGCAGCTAACACAAAAATTATACGAATCATCGTTGAATCCATATTGAATCGTTTTGCAAGTCCACCACAGACTCCAAAAAGTTTCTTATCTGTACTTGATTTAACTAAACTTGACATATCATTTCTCCAGGTTAATTTTTGATTAGTATAATTGATATGTACGATAAAGTCTAATAGTTGTTTTTAAAAAGTCGAATATTTTTGTAAATATAGCTTCAAATTGATTTTTTTTGCAGTACTATCGCTGGTCATGTATCGGATGTTGCCATAAATCGGTCTTTCCGGACCCCACGGACGGTCAAATCTTCCGAAAATCCAGAATATACCGGAGTAACTGTTCGGGTCTCGTCCGTCGATGGCATATTTGTTATTTAATTCGATCAGGTACTTGAGTGCAATTCGTGGGTGTTCGGTCCATTCGAGTACTTTTTTGCCCCATAACATGCGTAAATAATTGTGGATGATGCCTTCGCGGACTAATTGACGTTGTGCTGCGTTCCAGATTGGGTCGTGGGTGCGTGCCATTTCAAAATCTTCGAAGGAATATATATGTTCTCGAGGATCAGAACTGTGTTTGTCCAGTGTATTAATTGCCCAATCGGGGAGGGACTCATATTTATCATAATTGTGAACCTGATGACAAAAGTGAAATCCTGTTTCACGCCAGGTAATTAGTTCGTCCAGAAATGCGTCAATAGCTGGATGTCCACCAAAGAATCCATCACGTTTGCCTTGCTGGAAAGTGATTTTATCCTGACTCCAATCAGCTGGTTGCATTTCTAGTGCTGCGAGAACGCATTCAAATGCAGAAATTTTTCCGTAGTGGAGCCACGGACTGAGTCCACTTGCAGCTCCATTTTCGACATTATTTCGGTTTTCTGCATACTTGAGAAGTCTGTTTTCTGCGAAATCCATTAACTGTTTCCATGCTGCCTGACGAGTACCTGAGATTTCCAGTGCCTTCACTTCATGATTTATTTGAAGGGATGCTACAAGTTTTGGGATGTCGGTTGTTGTAGATAATTTTGGGTATCGGTTTAAGAACTCGTCCGATAACGTGATCGAAGACCTGTTTTTTAGATTAATCAGTGGATCTTTTTGAGGTGGGTTTCGAAAAGATTCCAGGAATAACTTTTGCATATTCCGCCGGAAAATAAACGCAGAATAGGGAGCTTTGTCTGAAGTTTTCATGGGGATGAGTCCGTTGGAGTCGACAGTGTACCAGGGAACATTTACACTACGGGACATCATCCGGTTGTACGGTTTGATAATGTAGACCGGATATTCATCCGCAATAACAAGACAAGCATTATTAGCGAGCTCATCAACCAGTCCGGAGCCTTGACCTGGCTTCGACTCCACGAAACTGAAGTTATTGAACCCATTTTTTTGACAGAATTCGACGGATTCGACTATGCCTTCGATCAAAAATTGATGAAATCGGTCACTTGCCCAAGGGATATCGCAACTGAGTCCTTCGTAGATCAAAAGGGGTTTATCCAGCTTATTAGCCCATGCTACAGCATATTCCAGTGCAAAATTGTAGTGTAATCTGCGATTGATCGACATCCAATACAGAACGTAATCACCCTCGGGATTTACGGGTTTGACGTTATTTGAGAAAACTCTGCTCGAGTTGAAATTCTTCATGAAATGAATTGATGGATTGTATAAAAAAAGAAAGGCTGACCCGAGAATATTCGTTCCCGAATCAGCCTGAATGTGAGGATTTTAAATGATTACCTAAAACATTAAGGAAAGGTGATAGTCATAGATAGTCAAAATTTTTCCTATGAAATGCTACCATCCAATATTTGGTGAAATTCAAAACCATCGAATCTGTAAAGTAGCCTTATATTTGACAACAAAGCCTATTTACATTCACCATGAATGATTCATTTGCAAAATTTGCGTTTTGCATCGTGAACAAAAATCAGCAGAATAAAATTTATTTACCTGACTTTAACAGATCCCGGATTTCAGAAAGAAGAACTTCTTCTTTAGTAGGTGCCGGTGGAGGTGGAGGTGGTGCTGCTTCTTCTTTTTTCTTGAATCTATTCATTGCTTTGATAACCATAAAAATAGCAAAGGCGACAATTACAAAATCGAGCAATGATTGAATAAACGTACCGTATCGAATGGCGACTTCTGCGATATCGCCTTGTGCTTCTTTAATAACAAAGGATAAATCGGAAAAATCAACACCACCAATAAGGAGTCCAATAGGTGGCATAATGACATCGCTTACAAATGACGATACAATTTTGCCAAAAGCGGCTCCGATTACAATACCAACTGCCATATCAACGACATTGCCACGCATGGCAAATTCTTTAAACTCTTTCATCATACTCATAAGGCCTCCGGGGTTAGGTTATAAAATACTTTAATGTAGACGATTGGAAATTGGATGGTTATGATGATAATTGCAAGCACTCAAAAAAAATATTTGACAATTACTAAATAAGTAGTATTATTTGGGTAGGATATTAAATAACCAGGAAAATTATGGCACGTAAACCAACTTTATTGATCGGCGATTCTGAAATGGAAGTATTGAATCATGTGTGGGAGCTCAAAGAAGCGACCGTAGCTCAGGTTCAGCAGGCAATTTTAAAGGATCGCAAAATTGCATATACAACTGTGATGACGATTATGCAAAATCTGTCGAAAAAGGGATATCTGGACTTTAGACGTGATGGGGTAACCTATATTTATACTGCAGCAAAGGATCCATCCAAAGTGAAAAAAGACTTTTTGGGTCATTTGATGAACAAGGTATTCAAGGGTTCACCGACTGCACTGATGCAGACTTTGGTTGAGACCGAAGGGATTTCTGATGATGAAATCGATGAGTTGCGCTCCATCATTGATAAACTGGATTAACGGGGGAGAATTATGGATTACTTGATAAATTTAGGTTCATTTTTTTGGTATTCGTTGATTATTCCGATTGCCATCTGGACTATGTTTGCTTTGCCAATCTGGTGGATAGGGAAGTTTATCAAAACCCATCCTATGATTTCATACTACTCGAAACTGGTATTGTTTTTTTCTCTACCGGTTTCGATCGTCGTATATAATTTGATGGGTTTTTTGGGGACAAATCTGATGCAATTGCTGGGTTTTACGCCCACTACTGATGTATTCGGACAAATTATTTATTTGCAGGAAATCGTCGTAGGAAATCAGGAGTCCGGTTCAATTTGGTTGTTGGTCACCGGGTTAGTAGCATTTGGCGCTGGATTAATGATCTTATTTGGCGTTTATAAGTTGATCATTTCAATGGTTGAGATTCAACAATTCCGTAAAAATGGGGTTTTGACAGCTTTTGATACTGATATTGAGTCATTATCTGAAGTGCAAAATCGCTTAAATGTTCGTAAAAGGATTTCGCTTTATAGATCTGATGTGGCTGAGGTACCGTTTACATTTGGATTCACCAAGCCGGTGATTGTAATTCCGAATTTGGTTTACCAGGAAAATCAGCTCCGATCAATTTTAACTCATGAAGTGATTCACATCCGCCGGGGTGATTTTTTACTTCATTGCTTTGAGCATGTCAATTTAGCGGTTTTTGGGGTCCATCCGTTGGTCCGGGTTCTGGCTAAAGAAATTCGTGAATTACGCGAAATGACATGTGATGCGATTGTATTAACAGATTCGATGTTCAAGGCATCGGAATATGCGAATCTGCTATTTGAATTTGCGCGCGCAAAACAGGAACCCAAACTTTCTGCAGCTTTATCGATGGCTGTGAAAGAATCTAAAGTTAAAGAAAGGATAAATCAGATGAGGTTTTATAGCAGGTCGGCTGAGGACTTGAACAGAATTCAGCGAAAAGGATTTGGTATGTCGATTGCAATTTTTGTTGTCATGATAGGATTTGTAGCATGTACCGAATCAGCGTTTAAAGATGGTGGAGCGGATAATGTAGTTTCACCAAATTTACAAGAAGAAAGTGCAGCTGAGCGGGCTGAAGCGTTACAATTTGAACCAAAGATGAACGACGATGAAACCTTTATTGTCGTTGAGCAAATGCCTGAGCCAATTGGTGGCATGAAATCAATTTACGATAAGGTTGAATATCCTGATATAGCTCGAAAAGCCGGAATTGAAGGACGTGTTGTTGTTCAGTTCGTGGTTGATGAGACTGGTAAGGTTGTAGATCCACACGTCATTCGAGGAATCGGTGGTGGGTGCGATGAAGCTGCAATTGCCGCTGTTGCAGGAGTTGAATTTACACCAGGATATCAACGAGGTGTCCCTGTAAGAGTTCAATTCCAGTTGCCTATCGTGTTTAGATTACAAAACACAAGTGAGGGATAAGTAAAATTATCTACTTATTGTTTCTAAGGGATATCAACAATGTTGGTATCCCTTTTTTTATGTAAGGATTTCGGGCGATTTTGTTTTGCGATTGTATTGAGTCTATGGGAAAAATAACCTCTATTTATGCTTTTTTCTTTCGCGGAAGAAATGGAATTTTTAGCATGTGGCTAATTTCTGAGTGTTCGTGCGGATTTGGATGGGTGTTTACACCGTATTTGATTTCATCTGGACGCAGTGTAGTGAATGTGCCAAAAATTCGATCCCATATTGAAAAAATGTTGCCGTAGTTGGAGTCTGTATAGGGTTGGACGTAATGATGGTGCACTT